>NZ_JBHTVC010000006.1:0-101101 GCF_042793275.1 Isoptericola sp. NPDC056578 | reverse complement strand
CCCGTGCTACCTCGCGGGGACCCGTGCTACCTCGCGGGGACCCGTGCTACCTCGCGGGGACCCGTGCTACCTCGCGGGGACCCGTGCTACCTCGCGGGGACCCGTGCTACCTCGCCGAGGGGGTGCTCCCTCGGGTCAGTCGACGATCTCGCAGATGGCGGCTCCGGCGGTGACGCCGTCGCCGGGCGCGGCGGACAGCGAACGCACGGTGCCGGCCTTGTGCGCCAGCAGCGGCTGCTCCATCTTCATGGCCTCGAGCACGACGACGAGGTCGCCCTCGGCCACCTGCGCGCCGTCCTCGACGGCGACCTTGACGATGGTGCCCTGCATCGGTGAGGCGAGGGTCGCGCCGCTCGCCGCGGAGGACGCGCGGCCGTTGCCGCGGCGGGCGGGACGGCGGGCGGCGCTCGCGCGGCGCGCTCGACCGGCGGCCACGCCGAGCCCGGCGGGCAGCACGACCTCGAGCCGTCGGCCGCCGACCTCGACGACGACGCGCTCGGCCAGCTCCTCGGCCGGCTCCTCGGCGTCGGGCACCGGCGCCGGGGCGGCCGGGGCGAGCTTGCCCAGCTCGTCGGCGAAGTCCGTCTCGATCCAGCGGGTGTGCACGCGGAACGCCGAGCCGTCGGTGGGGACGAAGTCCTCCGCCTCCATCACCGCGCGGTGGAACGGCACGACGGTGGGGATGCCCGCGACCTCGAGCTCGCGCAGCGCGCGGCGGGCGCGCTGCGCCGCCTGCTCGCGGGTGGCGCCCGTGACGATCAGCTTGGCGATCATCGAGTCGAAGGCGCCCGAGATCGTGTCGCCCTCGACGACGCCCGTGTCGACGCGCACGCCCGGGCCCGACGGCCAGCGCAGCGTGGAGACGGTGCCGGGGGAGGGCAGGAAGCCCGCGGCCGGGTCCTCGCCGTTGATGCGGAACTCGAAGGAGTGACCGCGCGGGGCGGTGCTGTCGTACCCGAGCGGCTCGCCCGCCGCGATGCGCAGCTGCTCGCGCACGAGGTCGATGCCGGTGATCTCCTCGGTGACCGGGTGCTCCACCTGGAGGCGGGTGTTGACCTCGAGGAACGACAGGGTGCCGTCCGTCCCGACGAGGAACTCGCAGGTCCCGGCGCCGACGTAGCCCGCCTCGGTGAGGATGGCCCGCGAGGCGCGGTCGAGCTCGGCCTCCTGCTCCGGGGTGAGGAACGGCGCGGGCGCCTCCTCGACCAGCTTCTGGTGGCGGCGCTGCAGCGAGCAGTCGCGGGTGGAGACCACCACGACGTTGCCGTGCGCGTCGGCGAGGCACTGCGTCTCGACGTGCCGGGGGCGGTCGAGGAAGCGCTCCACGAAGCACTCGCCGCGACCGAACGCCGCCACGGCCTCGCGCACCGCGGACTCGTACAGCTCGTCGATCTCGTCGGCGCTGCGGGCGACCTTGAGGCCGCGGCCGCCGCCGCCGAACGCCGCCTTGATCGCGATCGGCAGGCCGTGCTCCGCGGCGAAGGCGTGCACCTCGTCCGCGCCGTTCACGGGGTCGGACGTGCCCGGGACCAGCGGCGCGCCCGCGGCCTTCGCGATGTGCCGCGCGCTCACCTTGTCGCCGAGGGACTCGATCGCCGCGGGCGGCGGGCCGATCCACACCAGGCCGGCGTCGAGGACCGCCTGGGCGAACTGGGCGTTCTCCGACAGGAACCCGTAGCCGGGGTGCACCGCGTCCGCGCCCGAGCGGCGCGCGACGTCGAGCAGCTTCTCGACGTCGAGGTAGGTGTCGGCCGCGCGCTGGCCCTGCAGCGCGAACGCCTCGTCGGCGAGCCGCACGTGCAGCGCGTCACGGTCGGAGTCGGCGTAGACGGCGACGGAGGCGATCCCGGCGTCGGTGCAGGCACGGGCGATGCGGACGGCGATCTCGCCGCGGTTCGCGACGAGGACCTTGCTGATGGTGGGCACGGCTCACGGTAACGCGTGCGCCGCCGTCCTCCGGCACCTGCGGGACGCCCGCGCCGAAGTCTGTGCCGGGTACCAACGACGATCCGGGCCGTTTGGAGGGATCCCACATGGACCCGGGCGGTAGGTGGTGCCGGATGCTCCCGGAGTTGGTGGTTTCGACAGTGGATTCGACAGGCTCAGCGGGGGTCGCGGAGCGAGCGCCAGGGGACCTCCAGCTCGCCCAGCAGCTCGCGCAGCAGGGGCAGGCTCAGCCCGACGACGCCGTGGTGGTCGCCCTCGATCCGGTCCACGTACGGGCCGCCGAGGCCGTCGATCGTGAACGCGCCCGCCACGTGCAGGGGCTCGCCCGTCGCGACGTAGGCGTCGATCTCGTCGTCGTCGACGTCGGCGAAGTGCACGGTGGTGGACGACGAGGCGCCGAGCGTGCCGCCCGTGCCGCCGTCCTCGGGCGCGCGGAGGTCCACGAGCCAGTGGCCGGTGTTCAGCACGGCCGCGCGGCCGCGCATCGCGCGCCAGCGGCGGCGGGCGTCCGCGGCGTCGGCCGGCTTGCCCAGCACCTCGCCGTCCAGCTCGAGCATCGAGTCGCAGCCGAGCACGAGGGCGGACACCTCGTCGTCGTCCTCCTCCAGGCGCGCGCTCACGTCCTCCGCCTTGGCCTGGGCCAGGACGAGGACGGCGTCCGCGGGCTTGAGGTCGCCGCCGAACCCTGCGCGCGCCGCGCCGAGCACGGCGGGCTCGTCGACGGCGGAGACGACGACCCGGGGCGTGACGCCGGCCGCGGCCAGCGTGGCCAGGCGGGCGGGGGACTGGGAGGCGAGGACGAGGCTCACGGAAGGCACGGGTCGCACCCTACCGATCGGACGGCGGCCGGACCGGCGACCGGACCGGCTCAGCCCGTGTGCAGCAGCAGGGACGACACCAGCAGGACGACCGGCGAGGCGACGGTCGTGACCAGGATCGTGTCGCGCGCCAGCAGCTCGCCGGTCCGGAAGCGCGCCGCGTAGTTGTACACGTTCTGCGCCACGGGCAGCGCGGCGAGGGTCACGGCCGAGGCGACCTGCGCGGCGTCCAGCCCGAACGCGTACCGCGCGAGGACGAACGCGACCGCCGGCATGACCGCGGCCTTGAGCACGGACGCCACCACGACGGCCGTCCGCCCGCCAGGCTGCTGGAACGGGCGCGACCCGTGCAGCGACATCCCGAACGCGAGCAGGATCATCGGCACCGCCGCGCCGCCGAGGATCTCCAGCGGCGCGAGCACGGGCGCCGGGACGTCCCACCCGGTCAGCGAGACGACGGCGCCCGCGAGCGACCCGAGGATGATCGGGTTGCGCACCGGCTGCGCGAGCACGAACCGCACCGACACCCGCCCGGACGTCTGGGCGTCCAGCACCAGCAGCGTCACGGGGGCGAGGATCAGCAGCTGCAGCAGGATCACCGGCACGACGACGGCCGGGTCGCCCAGCACGTACACGGCCACGGGGAGGCCGATGTTGTTGGCGTTCACATAGCCGGCCGAGACGGCGCCGATCGTCGCCTCCGCGGCGGGCCGGCGCAGCCACAGCAGGTTGGCGACGACGAAGAGCCCGGCGACCGCCACCGCGGAGAGCGCCTGCACCAGCAGGGGCGCCTGGAAGAGCTCGCCGACGTCGGCGTCCGCGATGACAGTGAACAGCAGCGCGGGGCTGGCGACGAAGAACCCGATGCGGTTGAGCGCGGTCCGGGCGTCGGGGCCGCCGAGGCGCAGGCGCGCCGCGACGTACCCGACGGCGATGACCACGCCGATGATCGCGAAGCCGGTGAGGATGCCTTCCATGCCGGTCGACCTGCGGGGCGGGGGCGCGCCGCGTCAGCGGGCGTCGCGCAGGGCGCCGGTCAGCACGTCGAGGCCCACCGAGCCGAGGCTCAGCGCCCGGGCGTGGAACGCCCGCAGGTCGAACTCCTCGCCGCGCGCCCGCGCCGCGGTCCGGGCGTCGTCGCGGGCCTGCTCCCACAGGCGCTGGCCCACCTTGTACGACGGTGCCTGGCCGGGCCAGCCCAGGTAGCGGTTGAGCTCGAACCGCACGAACGACTCGGGCATGTTGACGTTCGCCTGGAGGAACGGCCACGCCTTGTCCGCGTTCCACACGCCCCCGCCCCAGCGCTCGGGGGCGGGCTTGCCGAGGTGCACGCCGATGTCGAGCACCACGCGGGCGGCGCGCATCCGCTGCGCGTCGAGCATGCCGAACCGGTCGCCCGGGTCGTCGAGGTGGCCGAGGTCGGCCATGAGCCGCTCGGCGTACAGGGCCCAGCCCTCGCCGTGCCCGGAGACCCAGCACATGAGGCGGCGCCACGAGTTCAGGGTGTCGCGCGCGACGACGGCGGCCGCGCACTGCAGGTGGTGGCCGGGGACGCCCTCGTGGTAGACGGTCGTCTTCTCGCGCCAGGTGTTGAACTCCGTGACGTCGGCGGGCACGGACCACCACATGCGGCCCGGCCGCGAGAAGTCGTCGCTCGGGGGCGTGTAGTAGATGCCGCCGGTCTGGGTGGGGGCGATGCGGCACTCGATGGTGCGCACGGGGCCCTCGATGTCGAAGTGCGTGCCCGCGAGGTCCTCGATCGCGGCGTCGGCGGTCTCCTGCATCCAGCGGCGCAGCGCGTCCGTGCCGTGCAGCGTGCGGGCCGGGTCGGCGTCCAGAGCGGCGACCGCGTCCTCGACGCTCGCGCCCGGGCCCGCGATCTGCCGGGCCACGGCCTCCTGCTCGGCGACGATGCGGGCGAGCTCGTCGAGACCCCACTCGTACGTCTCGTCGAGGTCCACCTCGGCGCCGAGGAACTCGCGGGAGAAGCGCGCGTAGCGCTCGCGGCCCACGGCGTCGCGCTCCGGCGCCTGCGGCGCGAGGTCGCGCTCGAGGAACTCGGCGAGGCGGGCGTAGGCACCGCGCGCGGCCGTCGCGCCACGCTCCAGCTCGGCGCGCACGAGGCTGCACGCGGCCGACTCGTCGAGCACCGCGGCGGCGTCCTCGCCGCGCACGAGGCCCAGGAAGAAGGAGTCCTCGCCGGCGAGCTCGCGCGACTGGGACACGCCCTCGCGCACCTGCCGGATCGCGGCGACCTGGCCGCGCCGCGCCGCCTCGGTGAGCGACGCGACGTAGCCGTCGATCGCGTCGGGCACCGCGTTGAGCCGCGCGGCGACGTTCTCCCAGGCCTCGACCGAGCCGGTGGGCATGAGGTCGAAGACGTCGCGCAGCTGCTGCACCGGCGACTCGATGTTGTTGAGGCTCGCCAGCGGCTCGCCCGCGTCGTGCAGCTCGAGCGCCAGGCCCACGCGCTCGCGCATCGCGGCCAGGGTGACCTGGTCGACGGCGTCGAGCCGGCCGCCGTCGCGCTCGGCCGCGTCCAGCTCGCGCAGCACGGCGCGGTCGGACTCGGCCCGGGCCTCGTGCCCGGCGGGGGACAGGTCGGTCATGCGGTGGTCGTGACCCGGCAGGCCGATCGCCGTGGCGAGCAGCGGGTCGAGCTCGGCGGACCGGGCGACGTACGCGTCGGCGACGGCGTCGACCGCGGAAGGGGTGCGGGGCGGGAGGGGGGTGCTCGAGGTCACAGGACGCACCCTATCGACCCGGCCCGAGACGGCGCGCCGCCTTTCCACCCCGCCGGGTACGGTCTGTCCTCGTGCACGAGGACGTGAAGAACACCCCCGGCCCCCGGACCCGACCCCTGAACGTGGTGGTCGCCCCCGACTCGTTCAAGGGCAGCGCCACGGCGACGCAGGTGGCCGCGGCGCTCGCGGCCGGGGCCCGCGCCGCCCTGGGCGCCGACGCCGACGTGCGCGCCGTGCCGTTCGCCGACGGCGGCGAGGGCACCCTGGACGCGATCCTCGGGGCGTGGGGCGAGGACCCGCGCACCTGTGCCACGACCGACGCGCTGGGCCGGCCCACGACGGCGCGCTACGGCGTCTCGCCCGACGGCCGCACCCTCGCGGTCGAGGCGGCGGAGGCCTACGGGCTGCCGAAGGTGTCGGACGTCGCGCTGCGTCCGCTGGACGCGACCAGCCACGGCGTCGGCACCGTGGTGCTCGCCGCTCTCGACGCCGCGCCGGAGGCCGAGGAGGTCGTGCTGTTCGTCGGCGGCTCCGCCACGACCGACGGCGGCGCGGGCGTGCTCGAGGCGCTCGGCGCGGTGCTGCTCGACGCCGACGGCTCGGCGGTGGCGCCGGGCGGCGGCGGCCTGCGCTCGCTGGCGCGGATCGACCTGGACGGCCTCGACCCCCGCGCCCGCGCGCTGCGGTGGCGCATCGCGTGCGACGTCGACAACCCGCTGCTCGGGCCGCGCGGCGCGGCCGCCGTCTTCGGGCCGCAGAAGGGCGCGACGGCCGGCGACGTCGCGGTGCTCGACGACGGGCTCGCGCACCTCGCCGACGCGCTCGCCGCCGCGACCGGTCACGACGCCCGCGACCTGCCCGGCGCCGGAGCCTCCGGCGGGCTGCCGGTCGGCCTGTCCGCCGCGCTCGGGGCCGAGCTGGTGCCCGGCGGGGAGCTCGTCGCCGAGGCGGTGGGGCTGGCCGAGGCACTGGCGGGGGCCGACCTCGTGCTCACCGGGGAGGGCCGCCTCGACGAGCAGTCCCTGCACGGCAAGGTCGTGGACACCGTGGCGCGGCTCGTGGCCGGCCGGGCGGCGGTCGTCGTCGTGGCGGGCGGCGTGGAGCTCACGCCCGCGCAGGTCGCGGACGCCGGGATCGCGGCGGCGTTCTCCCTCGCACCGGGGCCGCGCACGCTCGCCGAGCTCTCCCGCGACGCCGTGGTCGAGCTGGAGCGCACGGCGGCGCACGCGTGCCGGCTGTTCGCGGCGGGCCGCGCCTCGCGCTGACGCGTCAGCGCTTGCGGGTGCGCCGACGCACGGCGTCGGCCCAGCCGCGGTGGTACCGCACCACGACGGTCTCGGTGCCCGGCGCCCACCAGACGGCGACGGGGTCGCCGTCGCGCGGCGGCGGGAGCTGCTCCTCCTCGTCCCGGCGCACCAGGTGAGAGAAGGCGCGGTCGGCGGTGCCGTCGTCCGTCGGGTAGGACACGAGGCCGCTGAGCAGGAGGCCGGAGCTCGTGCGGCGCTCGTTCACCGAGACCGTCCCCGTGGCCGCCCGGGGGGCCGCGCCGAACGCCGCGGCGTCGCGCCCCTCGGCGGCCTGGCGCTGGTCGTCCCGGTAGCGGACCAGGGCGGCGACGGCGGTGATCATGAGGCCGGCGAGCATGGCCATGAACAGCCAGAGCTCGACCTCGCCGGACGGGTCCTCGATCGTGCGTCGCAGCACGTAGAGGGCCGCGGTCACGACCAGGGCGGGCGCCCACAGCCACCGTCGCAGCCAGCCCGGGCGCGGAGGAACGGGCAGCTCCGCCAGCGGGGCGTCGACGTCGTCGGGGCTCTCGACCTGCTGCCAGACGACGCTCACGAGTGCAGGCTCCAGCGCCACGCGTCGGCGTTGTGCCGTCCCCAGCGACCGCCGAAGCTCTTCGCCGTCACGCCCGCGCCGTTGCCGCGCACCGTGCGGGCGCGGTTGGTCCACTCCTCGACCGGCGTCTCGTCGTCGGGCAGTCCGCTCGCCGACGCGACCGCCGCGAGCCCGGCCACGAGGGCGGCGACCTCGACGTCGTCGGGCCGCCCGCGCACCACGCGCACCTCGTTGCTCATCGGGCACCTCCGAGCGGGTCGTCGCCGTCCTCGTCGTCCAGCTCGTCGTCCAGGTCGTCGTCGCCGAACTCGACGGCCGCCCCGCGCGACGTCGCCCACTCCGCGACCTCGTAGCCGCCGTCGAACAGCCGCTGCGCGACGTCGCCGCCGGCCTCGTCCAGCAGCTCGACGACGCCGTCCAGGGTGCCGGGCGAGCCGGGTGCCGGGTCGGCCACGACGAAGCCGAGGTAGAACACCTCGGCCGGCACGGCGCCCTCCGGGGCGTCGTGCGCGTGCTCGGGCTCCTCGTCGTCGCCCTCCCACACCGAGCTCGTGAGGTCGGGGTGCATGCCGAGGCCGTCGTGCAGCGCGTCGAAGACGGCGGCGTTGAGCTGGCCCACCCGGTTCTCCAGCGCGAGCACCCGCGGGTCCTCGTCCGCCTCGGAGGCGCCGAACTCGGCGCGCACGCCGACCGCGGTCTGCACGTACTCGTGCAGGGCGGCGGCCAGCGCGTCGACGGCGTGGTGCATGGGCTCGGGGTCGACCGACCCCAGCGGGGCGGGTCCGTGCGTGGCGTCCTCGTGGCTCATCTGCTCATTCTTCCCGGTTTCGACGGTGCTCAACCACCGGCGGCGTCACAGGGGGATGTTGCCGTGCTTCTTGGGCGGCAGGCTCGCGCGCTTGGTGCGCAGCGCCCGCAGCGCGCGCACCACCTGGACCCGCGTCTCGGACGGCCGGATGACGGCGTCCACGTAGCCGCGCTCGGCCGCGTCCCACGGGTTGACGATCGCCTCGGTGTACTCGTCGGTGAGGCGCTGCCGCTCCGCCTCGACGTCGCCGCCGGACTCCGCGACCTCCTTGAGCGCCGAGCGCTGCAAGATGTTCACCGCCCCCGACGCGCCCATGACCGCGACCTGCGCCGTCGGCCAGGCGAGGTTGACGTCCGCCCCGAGCTGCTTGGAGCCCATGACGATGTACGCGCCGCCGTAGGCCTTGCGCGTGATGACGGTGACCAGCGGCACGGTCGCCTCGGCGTACGCGTAGATGAGCTTGGCGCCGCGGCGGATGATGCCCTGGTGCTCCTGGCCGACGCCGGGCAGGAAGCCGGGCACGTCGACGAACGTCAGCACGGGCAGGTTGAACGCGTCGCACGTGCGCACGAACCGGGCCGCCTTCTCCGCGGCGTCGATGTCGAGCGTGCCCGCCATGGACAACGGCTGGTTGGCGATGATGCCCACCGACTGCCCCTCCACGTGGCCGAAGCCGATCAGCACGTTCTGCGCGAACAGCGGCTGCACCTCGAGGAACGACTCCGGGTCGAGGACGGCCTCCACGACGGCCCGCATGTCGTAGGGCTGGTTGTCGCTGTCGGGGACGAGGACGTCGAGCGCCTCGTCGTCCTCGGTGACCTCCAGAGGCGTCTCGTCCTCGGGCGGGAACGACGGCGCGTCGCCCAGGTTGTTCTGCGGCAGGTAGCCCACGAGGTGGCGCACGTAGTCGATCGCGTCGTCCTCGTCCGCGCCCAGGTAGTGCGCCACGCCGGACTTGGCGTTGTGGGTGCGGCCGCCCCCCAGGGTCTCGAAGTCGACGTCCTCGCCCGTCACCGTGCGGATCACGTCCGGGCCGGTGATGAACATGTTGGACGTGCCGTCCGCCATGACGATGAAGTCGGTCAGGGCGGGGGAGTAGACGGCGCCGCCCGCGCTGGGGCCGAGGATGAGCGAGATCTGCGGGATCACGCCGGAGGCCGCGACGTTGCGCCGGAACATCTCGGCGAACTGCGTGAGCGCGGCCACGCCCTCCTGGATGCGCGCGCCGCCGCCGTCCGAGATGCCGATGATCGGCACGCCGGTGCGCAGCGCGAGGTCCTGCACCTTGGCGATCTTCTCGCCGTGCACCTCGCCCAGCGAGCCGCCGAAGACCGTGAAGTCCTGGCTGAACACGCACACCTGGCGCCCGTCGATCGTGCCGTGGCCCGTCACGACGCCGTCGCCCGCCACGCGCCGCTTGTCGAGGCCGAAGTTGCGGCTGCGGTGCACGGCGAGGGCGTCGAGCTCGACGAAGCTGCCCTCGTCCAGCAGCGCCTCGATGCGCTCGCGGGCCGTCTTCTTGCCGCGCGGGTGCTGCCTGGCCTTCGCCTTCTCCTCGGCGTCGGTCACGGCCTGGGACCGGCGGCGCTCCAGGTCGGCGAGCTTGGCGGCGGTGCCGGAGAGGGCGGGCGGCTCGATGTCGGTCGTGGGGCCGGTCGAGGGGGTGGCATCGTTCACCCGACCGACCCTAGTTGGTGGGTTGCCACGCATCGATGCGCGACAGGCTGCGGCCCGCCCGGATTCTTTGGAGGGACCCCACAAAGGGTCGGTGGCCGGCCGATGGGGCACGATCGGACCGTGACCAGTGCTCCTCGCCGTGACCCCCTCGACGTCCCCGCGCTGCGCCGCGCCCTGCTCGCGCCGGCGGGCCCCCTCGCCCGCCTCGACGTCGTCGAGGTCTCCGGGTCCACGAACGCCGACCTCGTCGCGGGCGTGCGGCGGGCGCCGGGGGAGTGGCCGGCGCCCGCGGCCCTCGTCGCCGAGCACCAGGTCGCCGGGCGGGGCCGTGCGGGGCGCGCCTGGGAGACGCCGGCACGCGCCGCGCTCACCGTCTCGGTGCTGCTGCGTCCGCGGCTCGGTCCCGCCCGGCTGGGCTGGCTGCCCCTGCTCGCCGGGCTCGCGGTCGCCCGGGCCGTCGA
Organism: Isoptericola sp. NPDC056578; assembly: GCF_042793275.1. Lineage (NCBI taxonomy): Bacteria > Bacillati > Actinomycetota > Actinomycetes > Micrococcales > Promicromonosporaceae > Isoptericola > Isoptericola sp. NPDC056578. The sequence continues at coordinate 90,804 of NZ_JBHTVC010000006.1, read as the reverse complement.
CGCCGCCGGGGTGCCCGGCGCCGCGGTGAAGTGGCCCAACGACGTGCTGCTGCCGGCCGCTGACGACGTGGCCGGGCTGGGGCCGTTCCGCAAGGTCGCGGGGGTGCTCGCGGAGGTGGTGCCGGCCGCCGGGGTCCAGGGCGTCGTCGTCGGCGTCGGGCTGAACGTCGACCAGGCCGCGGCCGAGCTGCCCGTGCCGACCGCGACGTCGCTGGCGCTCGCGGGGGCGGGGGCCTCCCGCGAGGCCCTGCTCGAGGCGCTCGTGCGGGGCCTGGTCGAGGCCGTCGGCGCGCTGGAGGACGCCGGGGGCGACGCGGGCGCGGCGGGCCTCGCGGCGGCGTACGCGGCGCGGTCGGCCACGCTCGGTCACCCGGTGCGCGCCGAGCTGGCCGGTGGCACCGACGTCGTCGAGGGCGAGGCGCTGCGGGTCGACGCGGACGGCAGCCTCGTGCTCGCGACGGGCGCGGGCGAGCGGGCCGTCACCGCCGGCGACGTGCACCACCTGCGCCGCTCCCAGCCGGGGCACAGCCCGCGCTGACTACAGTGGGGGCGTGACGAGCGACACCACGACGGGACCCGGCCTGCCGACGGACGACGACGCCCGGCGGGCGGGGGACACCGCGGCGCGGCTGGACGAGGCGATCCTCGGTGGTCCCCGCCGGTACACGCTGTCGGACCTCGTGGAGGGCACCGGTCTGTCGCAGGAGTTCATCGAGAACTACTGGCGCTGGCTGGGGCTGCCGGTCACCCACCCCACCGAGGTGGGGTTCACCGACGCGGACATGCGGGCGCTGCGCGAGATCGGCGAGCTCGTGGACACGGAGCGGCTGGACGAGCAGGCCCAGATGACGCTCATCCGCTCCCTCGGGCACACCACCGACCGGCTGGCGCTGTGGCAGGTGGAGGCGTTCGTGGAGCACCTCAGCCGCCGCGACGGCCTCGACGACGTGAGCGCGCGGCTCGCCGCCATCGACCGCATGCCGGACCTCACCTCGCAGCTCTCCCGTCAGCTCGAGCACGCCTGGCGACGCCAGCTCGCCGCGCTCACGGGGCGGCTGGCCACCGAGTTCGGGGGCGCGCGGCGCGGCACGCAGGAGGCCCACGGCGACGAGCTGCCGCTGCCGCGCGCCGTCGGGTTCGCGGACATCGTGTCGTTCACCAAGCGCACCGCGGGCCTCGGGTCGCAGGAGCTGTCGGAGTTCGTGCAGCTCTTCGAGTCCCGGGCCCGCGACGTCATCACCGAGGCCGGCGGCCGCGTGGTCAAGACCATCGGCGACGCGGTGCTGTTCGTGGCCGACGACGTGACGACCGGCGCCGAGGTGGCGCTCGGCCTGGCGGCCCCGCACGCGACCGAGCCCGAGATCCCCGTGCGCGTCGGGTTCGTGTGGGGGCGGGTGCTGTCCCGGTTCGGCGACGTGTTCGGCTCCGACGTCAACCTGGCCTCCCGCATCACGGAGCTCGCGGAGCCGGCCACCGTGCTGGTGGACCCGCACACCGCGTCGCTGCTCGCGTCGTCGTCCCGCTACGCCCTGACGGCGCAGCCGCCGCAGGAGGTGCAGGGCATCGGCGAGATCACGCCGGTGCGGCTGCAGCGCGCCTACACCGGGGCCTGACGGCCGCGCGGCGGCGGACCGCCGTCAGGAGGCGTCCGAGCGCACCACGCGGAGGGTGCGGTCGCCGACGGCCAGGTCGTCCAGCGCCCGCTCGGTCGCCGCGTCCGCCGGGAGCAGCAGCTCGATCCGCAGGTGCTCGCCGCCGCCGGGGACCAGCACCTGCGGCACCACGCGCAGGGCGCCGGCCTGCGGGTGGGTCAGCCGCAGCACGGCGTCCCGTCCCCGGTCGGCGACGGGGCGGGCCCAGCGCTCGGTGAACGCGGCTCCCGCCAGCACCGTGAGAGCGTCCACCAGCTCGCCCAGGATCGGGTCGGACGGGACCGACTCGCGCTGCAGGTCGGCCACCACGCGGTCCGCGACGGCGTCCCAGTCGGGGAGGAGGTCGTGGGCCCGGGGGTCGGTGAGGACGACGGGCGCCAGCCGCGGCTCCCCGTCGTCGAACAGGCCAGCGGGCGCGAGGAGCGCCCGGTAGGCGGGGGTGCACGCGAGCACGGTGCCGAACCGGTCGAGCAGGACGGCAGGGGCCGGGGCGAGCCGGTCGAGCACGGCGCGGGTGGTGGCCGGGACGTCGTCGTCCGGCGCGGTCGCCAGGCAGACGCCCGACCCCTGGACGTCCTTGGCGGCGAGCAGCAGCACGCGCCGTTCGTCGTGGCCGAGCCGGAGCGCGTCGGCGAGCGCGCCCATCACGGCGGGTGACGGGTGCCGGTCACGCCCCTGCTCCAGGCGGGTGAGGTACTCCACGCTCACGCCGGCGAGCACCGCCAGCTCCGCTCGCCGCAGGCCCGGGGTGCGGCGGCGCCCGCCCTCGGGCATCCCGACGTCCCGCGGGCGCACGTCCTCGCGGTACGCGCGCAGCAACGAGCCGAGGTCGCGGTCGGTCATGCGGCCAGGGTAGGCGCGCCGCGGCGTCGGAGAGTGGCCCTGGCGCGGCCAGCATGGCGGCGGCCTCCATGTGCCGTGTCGGCCGCGCGACGGTGGACGGCGTCGGCACCGACCGGTGGCCGACGCACATCCGTCGCGAGGAGAGCAGCATGGACCTGGGACTGCAGGGGCGCACCGTCGTCGTCACGGGGGCGTCCGGGGGGATCGGGCGGCACGTCGCCGCCCTGTTCGGAGCGGAGGGCGCCGACGTCGTCGTCACGTACCGCGAGTCGAAGGACGACGCCGCGCGGGTCGCGGAGGAGATCGGTGGACGCGCGCTCGTCGTCCGCTACGACCAGACCGAGGACGGCGCGGCCGAGGGGCTGCGCGACGCCGCCCTCGCGTGGACCGGCCGCGTCGACGTGCTGATCAACAACGCGGTGAGCTGGAGCCCGCCGGGGGCGGACGGTCCGCGTGACTTCGAGGACGTGCCCGACGACGCCTGGCTGGAGCCCGTGCGCGCGAACGTCGAGGGGGCCGTGCGGCTGACCCGCGCGGTCGCGCCGACGATGCGCGCGCAGCGGTGGGGACGCCTCGTGCACCTGTCGTCCATCCTGGTGCGCGACGGCGACGAGGGCACGACGTACTACGCCACGGCCAAGGCGGCGCTGCACGGGTTCAGCCGGTCGGTCGCGTTCGCGCTCGGGCGCGAGGGCGACATCCTGTCGAACGTGGTGCTGCCCGGCCTCACCCGGACGGTGCGCAACGCGGGGATCGTCGAGGCGTTCGGCGAGGCCTCGGCGGCGCGCGCCCCGCTCGGCCGGCTGCTCGACGCCCGCGAGGTGGCGAACGCCGTCGCCTACCTGGGTTCCGCGGCGAACACCGGCATCACCGGGCAGGAGGTCGCGGTGACCGGCGGCGCCTGACCGCGCTCACGACCGACCCGTCGCGACGACGTCCGGGTCCCGCGGGTCGGGGTCGACGTCGATGAGCGAGGGCCGGTTGTTCTGCACCGACCCGACGGCGTCGCCCACCGGGCGGGTGGCCATGCCGACCTGCGGTCCCGTGACGATGCCCATCGCCTGCTCGGCCCCGACGGCGGGGTCGAGCCAGGCGTCCCACGACGCGCGCGGCAGCACCACGGGCATGCGGTCGTGGATGCGCTCCAGGTCCTGCGACGCCGCCGTGGTGATCACGGTCGCGGAGACGAGCCAGCGGTCGGGGTCGTCGTCCGCCTTCGTCCGGTCCCGCCAGAACTCGTACAGGCCGGCGAGCGCCGCGACGCCGCCGTCGTCCGGGTGGATCCAGTAGGGCTGCTTCGGCACCTTGCCCTTTGACCCGCCCTTCGACCCGCCACGCTCGGGGGCGCCGGGCGGCAGCTCGAGCTTGCGCCACTCGTAGTAGCCGTCGGCCGGCAGCAGGCAGCGCCGGACGCCGAGCGGCTTCGCGAACGCCGACTTGTCGAGGAGGGTCTCGGTGCGCGCGTTGATCATGCGCGCGCCGATCGACGGGTCCTTGGCCCACGACGGCACGAGACCCCAGCGCGCCAGCCGCAGCGAGCGCGTGATCTCCCCGGTCTGTCCGCCCTCGAGCCGCTGCGGGCGCTCGACGACGATGCGCACGGCATCGGTGGGGGCGACGTTCCACGACGGGGGCAGGAGGCGCGCGTCCTCCGCGATCTCGGCGACGGCGAGGTCGTCGGCGATGTCCTGGGCGTCGCGGAAGGACGCGTAGCGGCCGCACATGGGTCCATCGTGACGCATCCCACCGACACCCGTGCGGGTGGCCGCGGGATTCTCCCTGGGCTCGGTCGTAACGATTCGATAGGATCGGGGTCATGCCCTCCGACTCCGCGAGACTTCCGCGCGCCCGCTCTCCGTACCGTTGGGTCATCATGCTCGGGGCGCTCGCAGCGCTGCCGGCGTTCACCGTCGACATGTACCTGCCGTCGCTGCCCGAGGTGGCGGCCGACCTGGGCTCCTCGGCGTCGTTCGCGCAGCTGTCCGTCTCCGTGATGCTCATCGGCGGCGCGCTGGGGCAGCTCACCATCGGGCCGCTGTCGGACCGCTTCGGGCGGCGGGCGCCCCTCATGTGGGGCCTGGCGCTGCACGTGGTCACGTCGATCCTGTGCGCGTTCGCGCCCAACATGACCATCCTCGTGGGCCTGCGCCTGATGCAGGGCTTCTTCAACGCCGCCTGCGGCGTCGCGGCGATGGCGGTCGTGCGCGACCGGTTCGTCGGTGCCGAGGCCGCGCGCATCCTGTCCCGGCTGATGCTCGTCATCGGCGTCGCGCCGATGCTGGCGCCGACCTTCGGCTCCGCGGTCGCCGCCGCGGCGGGCTGGCGCTGGGTGTTCGGCTTCCTCGCGCTCGCGGGCGTGGCGATGGGCCTGGTCGTGTGGCGGTTCATGCCGGAGACGCTCCCGGCCGGGCGCCGGCAGGCCGGCGGCGCGCGCGGCGTCTTCGCCGGCTACCGCACCCTCGTCAAGGACCGGCAGTTCATGGCGCTCGCCGTCATCCCCGGGCTCGGGCAGGCCGTGCTGATGAGCTACGTGGTCGGCTCGCCGTTCATCTTCCAGGAGGGCTACGGGCTGACCCACGGGCAGTTCTCCGTGCTGTTCGCCGTCAACGGCCTGGGCCTCGTGCTGTCCGCGCAGGTGAACGCCGCCCTGGTGCGGCGCGTGGCGCCCATCCGGCTGCTGCGGGCCGCGCTCGCGATCCAGGGGGTCGTCGGGGTCGGGCTGCTGATCGTGGCGCTCACCGGGGCGGGCGGGCTGATCGGGCTCCTCGCGATGCTCTGGCTCGTGCTCGCGTTCCAGGGCCTCATCCCTGCCAACGCGTCGGCCATCGCCCTGTCCCGGCACGGCGAGCGCGCGGGCACCGCGGCCGCCGTCATCGGCGCCGTCCAGTCCGGCGTCGCGGGCCTCGTCTCCCCGCTGGTGGGCGTGCTCGGCGGCGACGCCGTCGCGATGTCCTGGGTGATGCTCGCCGCGCTGGCCTGCGCGCTCGCCGTCCTCGCCTTCGCGACGCCGGCCTACCGCAAGGACGGCTGGGTCAAGCTGGCGTGATCGCTCGACGGCCCGACGCCGGACGAGCTCAGGCGAAGCCGAACACCGGCCCGAACGCGACCACCACGAACGCCGCCCACACCGCGTAGACGGGCAGGAAGCGCGTCTGCCACCGGACCAGCGCGCCGAACGGCTGCCGCTCGCGCAGGAAGCCGAGCAGGAGCAGCCCGGACCGGGCCAGGTGCACCAGCAGCAGCAGGTTGAGCCCCAGCGCGGCCACCTTGTTGGGGCTGAAGCCGAACTCGGCGATGCGGGTGAGCATCGCCGTGAGCGCGACGGCGTCCACGGCGAGCGCCGCACCGACGAGCACGAGCTGGAGCCCGTCGAACCAGCCCGGCCGGGCGAGCGAGTCGCGTGCCGACACCGAGTACAGCAGCAGGCAGAGCACGAGCACGAGGATCGCGTCCATGAGGATGAGCAGCTCGCGCTCGACGTCCGCGAGCCCGCCGGCGCCGAGGAGCACGACCAGCGTCACGAGCAGCATCACCGTCGTCAGCGGCGTGAAGACGCGCGTGAGGACGGGGGCGATGTTCTCCACCACGTCCTGCTTGGCCTCGACGAGCCACGCCCCGACGACGACGGCGCCCGGCACCGCGAACGGCATGATCCAGTCCTCCATCGCGGGCTCGATGTCCACGCCGACGAGGCTCAGCGTCGCGGCCGTGAGCCCCAGCAGGACCCCGCCTCCGATCGCGAGGAGCGTGACGTACACGACGAGCTCGCCGGTGAAGCGCGCGAAGTCCATCCGCGGGTCCTGGTCCCGCCACCGGCCGCCCACGTAGACCACGCCGACCAGCGCCCACAGCACGACGGGGGCGTGCAGGGCGGCGAGCACGACCGTCGAGCCCGTGTCGACGTACGGGTAGACGTTGAGCACGACGGCGAGCAGCGCGTACGGGACCAGCAGCGCGGCGACCACGCGCCACGCGACGCGGCGCTTCCACACGAAGTAGGCGGCCAGGAACGGCGCCGTCATCAGGGGGACGTTGCGCAGCAGCGCCGAGTCCGTGTCGAATACGGCGAGCGCGGCCTTGAGGGCGATGCCCGCGCCGACGGCGAGCGCGAGGACGACGGCGAGCTCGCGCCAGGCCGGGCCGGACGCCTGCGCGGGGTCGTCGTCCGGGACGAGGACGAGCTGCTTCCACAGCCGCTCCGAGTGCTCGCGCGCGAACTCGTGCGAGACGGCGTCGAGGTTGCCCATGCGGCGCACCGCGACGAGGAACGCCTCCTCGTCGTCGAGACCCGTCGCCACGAGGTCGGACACCCGCCCGCGCAGGTGGTCCTCCATCTCGTCCACGTCGGCGGGCGCGATGGCGCGGTGGCGCTGCACGTACGAGCGCCACTGGTCGATCTGCGCCTCGAGGCGCTCGTGCTCGGCCATCAGGCCCAGCCCTCCGCGACGGTCGGCCGGGCCGGGGCCTGGGCCGCCTGCTGCGCGGACCGCCAGACCTGGTGCAGCACGTCCGCGACGACGGACCACTGCTCCTGGCGCTCGGCGAGCGCGTCGCGCCCTGCCGGGGTGAGCGCGTAGTGCTTGCGGCGCCGGCCGGCCTCGGAGGTGCCCCAGGTCGCGACGACCAGGCCCAGGCGCTCGAGCCGGTGCAGGAGGGGGTAGAGCATCCCGTCGGTCCACTGCATCCGGCCGCCCGAGAGCTCCGTGACCCGTTTGAGGATGGCGTACCCGTACGACTCGCCCTCCGCGAGGATGCCGAGCACCAGCGGGGTGGCGGACGCCGCCACCAGGTCCTTGTCGAAGCGCACCGCGGGCTCCTATGTCTAGATCTGCTAGGGGTGTTGAACCTAGCAGATCTAGGCATTGCTCGGGAGGGGGCGACCGGGTGGTCCGGCGCCGGGCTCCTCAGGCGCCACGGGATCGTCGCCCGGCGTTCATCCAGGGTTCGTCGAGCCGTCGCGGAGCGCCGGTGGGATCGGGCCATGACTCGCTCCCCGAACCAGGCTCGCGCCCTGCGCCTCGTCGCGGCCGGCGCCGCCGCGGCGGTCGCGCTCACCACCGCGGCCGGCACCGCCGCCATCGCGGCCGGTCGCCCCGGCGACCACGGCACGCATCACGCGGCGCCCGGCCACGGGCGACCGGGCGCCGTCACGACCCACCTCGTCCCGACGCTCGAGGGCCGCGCGACGCTGTCCGCGGACTTCCTCGCCGAGGGCCCGCCGTCCGGCGCCCAGGCCTCCGCCGCCAACGGCCGGCAGGGCCCCTGGGACGGTCAGGTGATCCCCGGCTTCTCGGCGATGGTCGACAACGGCGACGGCACGTTCTGGGCGCAGCCGGACAACGGCTTCGGCAGCCAGGGCAACTCCGCGGACTTCCTGCTGCGCAGCTACCTCGTGAAGCCCGACTGGGACACGGGGCGCACGGGCTCCGGCTCGGGCGAGATCGAGGTGCTCGACCACATCTCCTACAACGACGAGAACGAGGTGCTGGACTTCGACATCGTTCACGGGGACACGGACGAGCGGCTGCTGACCGGCGCCGACTTCGACGTCGAGTCCGTGGTGCGGGCCGACGACGGCACGCTGTGGGTGGGCGAGGAGTTCGGCCCGTTCCTGCTGCACTTCGACGCCGACGGGACGCTGCTCGAGAAGCCCTACCCGCTGCCGGGCGGGCTGCGGTCGCCGCAGAACCCGTACCTGGCCGACGGCGAGGAGCCCACCGTGCGCGCCAGCCGCGGCTTCGAGGCGATGGCGGGCGTGCGCGGCGGGCGCTACCTGTACCCCGTGCTCGAGGGCGCCCTGGTCGGTGACGCCGACCAGCGCCGCCGCGTGATCCACGAGTTCGACACCCGGCGCGGGGAGTACACCGGCCGCACCTGGGACTACCAGGCCGACCAGGAGGCGAACGTGCTCGGCGACGCCTTCGCCGTGGGCAAGGACTCGTTCTGGCTGGTGGAGCGCGACGACTTCGAGGGGCCCGCGTCGGTCACCAAGCGCGTCTACGAGATCGACCTGAGCAGGACGGACCGCGACGGGTTCGTCCGCAAGGAGCTGGTCCTCGACGCGCTGCGCGTCGAGAACCCGCGCGGGATCGACGCGGGGGAGGGCTACGGCCTCGGCGAGACGTACGCCCTGCCCGTGCAGTCCTTCGAGACGGTGCTGCGCCTGCGCGACGGCCGCGTCCTCATCGGCAACGACAACAACTACCCGGGCAACTCCGCCCGGCACCCGGGCACGCCCGACGACACCGAGATGGTCGTGATCGACCTCGAGAAGCAGCGCACCCGCGACGACGGCGTGACCGTCATCGGGCACCGCGGCGCGTCCGGCGACCGGCCCGAGCACACGCTCGCCGCCTACGAGCAGGCGATCCTGCAGTGCGCGGACGTCATCGAGCCGGACGTCGTGCCGACCAAGGACGGCGTGCTCGTCGCCCGGCACGAGAACGAGATCGGCGGCACCACCGACGTCGCCGAGCACCCGGAGTTCGCCGACCGTCGCACCACGAGGACGATCGACGGGACGGCGGTCACGGGCTGGTTCACCGAGGACTTCACGCTCGCCGAGCTGCGGACGCTGCGTGCCACGGAGCGGCTGCCCGAGCTGCGCCCGGGCAACACGGCCTTCGACGGGCTGTACCAGGTGCCCACCCTCGACGAGGTGCTCGACCTCGCCCGGCACTCGGAGACCTGCGACGGCGAGCCGGTCGGCGTGGCGCCGGAGACCAAGCACCCCACGTACTTCGCGTCGATCGGCCTGCCGCTGACGGACCCGCTCGTGGCGGAGCTCGCCGCGAACGGCCTCGACTCGCGGCGCGCCCCCGTCGTCGTGCAGTCCTTCGAGACCACCAACCTGCGCGAGCTCGACCGGCGGACCGACGTGCGCCTCGCGCTCAACGTCTCCGCCGCCGGCGCGCCGTACGACCTGGTGGCGGCCGGCGACCCGCGCACCTACGCCGACCTCGTCACCCCGCGCGGCCTGCGCGACCTCGCCCGGTACGCCGACATCGTGAGCCTGGAGAAGAACGTCGTCGTGCCGCGCGCCGCCGACGGGACGCTCGGCCGGCCGACCTCGGTCGTCCGCGACGCGCACCGCGCGGGGCTGGAGGCCTACTCCTGGACGTTCCGCGCCGAGAACCAGTTCCTGCCGGCGGAGCACCGCTCGTCCGCGGACCCCGCCGCGCACGGCGACCTGGCGGCCGAGCTCGACACGTTCCTCGACACCGGCCTGGACGGCATCTTCTCGGACCAGCCGGGCCTCGCGGTCGACGCCGTCGCAGCCAAGCGATGACCGGTCGCGCGGGGGGTGAACCTGTGGTTGCACGGGGCACCCCTCGCGCGAACGCGCTGCTCAGGCCCTAGGATCGCGCTTGTGCGGACCCTGCCACGGCACGCGTCAAGCCTCGCCTCGCACCGGGTCGTCCGCACGATCGCCCTCGTCGTCACCGCGGTGGTGGCGTTCGTGGCGGCGACCGCGGTCGCGTCGTTCGTCGACCTGCGCTCCCAGATCGGCGTCTCCGACGTCGACGACCTCCTCGCCGGCGACGACCGGCCGCCGGAGGTGCCGGTCGAGCAGGACCCCAGCGACCCCTTCGCGGGCAAGGACCTCAACATCCTGGTGATGGGCACGGACTTCCGCGACGAGGCCAACGCGGAGATCGCCGGGGCGGGCGACGAGTTCCACTCCGACACCACCCTGCTGGTCCACATCTCCGGCGACCGCAGCCGGATCGAGGCCGTCTCCATCCCGCGCGACTCCCTCGTGGACATCCCGGCCTGCAAGCTGCCCGGCGGCGGTGAGACCGCGCCGCAGTCGAACGCCATGTTCAACACGGCCTTCGCGCTCGGCGGGGGGCCCGAGAAGGACGTCACGGGTGCCGCGGCCTGCACGATCCGGACCGTCGAGAAGCTCACCGGGGTGCGGATCGCCGACCACATGGTGGTGCAGATGACCGGCGTGATCGGCGTCGTCGACGCGATCGGCGGCGTCACGATGTGCCTGCCCGAGCCGGTGAAGGGCCAGCGCGTGGACCTCGACCTGCCGGAGGGGAAGCAGAAGCTCGACGGGTACACGGCCATCAACTTCCTGCGCGCCCGCAAGGGCGAGGGCATGGGCCTGGAGATCGGCAGCGACCTCAAGCGCATCGAGCGGCAGCAGGCGTTCTTCGACGCCGCGATGCGCGAGATCCTGTCGCAGAACGTCATCACCGACTCGCCACGCCTGTACCGGATGGTGCGCGAGGTCCTCGGCTCCATCTCCACGGATCCGGAGCTCGCCAGCCCGACGGCGCTCGCGGGTCTGGCGTGGAGCATCCGCGACCTCGACCCGTCGCGGATCGTGTTCACCTCGGTGCCGGTCGTCGACTCGGTGAGCCAGCCCGGCCGGGTCGAGTGGACGTCCGAGGCCGACGCGATCTGGGAGCGGATCCGCGCCGACGAGGCTCCGCCCGGCACCCCCGAGCCGGACCGCGACGCCGGCGCGACCCCGTCCGGCGCGACCGCCGTCGACGACGACGTCGCGTCCCCGGACGCCGGTGGCGACACGGGTGGCGACACGGGTGGCGACACGGGTGACGACAAGGACGGCGAGGGCGCGTCGCCCGACCCGTCGCCCAGCCCGTCCGTGCTGCCGGGCGTCTGCGCCTGATCGCCGCCGCGCCCGGAGGTCAGTGCTGGGGCAGGGCGCGGCGTGCCTCGAGCCGCAGGGCCTCGGCGACCCGGTCGAGGACCGTCGAGCGCAGCTTCCACTGCTGCAGGTAGACCGGGACGTCGACGACGGCGTCGTCCTGCAGCAGCACGACCTGGCTGCCGGCGTCGCCCGGACCGCCGTCGAGCATGCCGAAGCGCGCCCCCGGGCCGGGGAGCGGGCCCCACATGCCCCACCCCAGGCCGCGGCGGATGCCGTCCACGTACTCGGGGGTGCTCGGCACGTGGTGCCGCGGCGGGTCGGGGACGGCGGCGCCCGCCGCGGCGGCGCGCTCGCGCAGCCAGGCGTCCTGGAGGTCGTCGGCCCGGTTGAACACGAGCATCGGGGCGCGGCCCAGCGCCTCGACCGTGGGGCCGTCCGGGAACCAGCGGTCGACCACCGCCCGGGTGGCGGCCGGGCGGTAGCGCGTGATGCCGAGGAACGTCGAGGTGCAGCCCTGCACCGGGTCGCGTTGCGACGTGATCGCGGCCATCACGACGCCGGCCGGCAGCAGGTCGACCGTGCGGTCCTGGTCGTCGCGGTGCAGGTCGAAGCACACGCCCTCGACGCGGGCGAGCGCCGGCATCACCCAGGTCGCGAGGGAGTCCGCGTTGACGGCGACTGGCACCGTGACCGGGCGGGGAGGGCTGCCGGTGCCGTCGTCGTCGGCGTCCCGGGGGCCGAGCTCGCGGCTCGCCTCCGCGCCGAGCAGCTCGACCTGGCGCGCCAGGCGCAGCAGGGTGCGCCCCGGCTCGGTGGCTGCGACCGGGCGGGTGCGGCGCACCAGCACGGAACCGGCGGCATTCTCGAGCGCGCGGACGCGCTGGCTGACCGCCGACGGCGTGACGTGCAGCGCGCGGGCAGCGGCCTCGAACGATCCCTCGGTGACGACGGCGGCGAGCGCCTCGAGCTGGCGGGAGTCCCATCGCATGCGCTGAGCCTAGATGAAGGAGTGCTTCGCCAGATGAAGAAACCGTAGATGGACTTCACGACATTGCCGACCTAGCGTCGAGGGGTGCTCACCCTCCTCGCCGGCCTCGGCCTCGGCCTGTCCCTCATCGTCGCCATCGGCGCCCAGAACGCCTTCGTGCTGCGCCAGGGCGTGCGCCGCGAGCACGTGGGCCTCGTCGTCGCCGTGTGCGCGGCGTCCGACGTCGTGCTGTATCTCGCCGGGACGGCCGGGCTCGGCGCGCTGGTCGTGAGCCACCCCGCCGTCGTGGAGGTGGCGCGGTGGGCGGGCGCCGTCGTCGTGCTCGGGTACGGCGCGCTGGCCGCGCGCCGGGCGTGGCGCGGTGACGAGACCGGGCTGGCCGCCGCGTCGGACGGCGCGGTGCCCGACGCCGGACGGCGCGCGCGGCCGGTGCTGCTCACGGCGCTCGCGCTCACCTGGCTGAACCCGCACGTGTACCTCGACACGGTCGTGCTGCAGGGCTCGCTGGCCGCGTCGTACGGCGACGGGCGCTGGCTCTTCACCGCCGGCGCGATCGTCTCCAGCATCCTGTGGTTCGTCGGCCTCGGCTACGGCGCGCGGCTGCTCGCGCCCGTGCTCGAGCGGCCCGGTGCCTGGCGCGTCGTCGACGGCGTCGTCGCCGCGATCATGCTGGTCGTCGCCGTGAGCCTGGTGCTGCCGGCGCTCATGCCGTAGATCCCGTCAGTTCGGCAGCTCCTGCATCTGTTCGGCATGGCCTCGTGCCGAACAGATCGACGCGGTGCCGAACAGATCGGGGCCGACGTGGTGGGGTCAGCGCGTCAGACGGTGCAGGCGGTCGACCGCGTCGCGCAGCACGTCCTCGCGCTTGACGAACGTGAAGCGCACGCGGGAGGCGAGCGCCTCGGCCGTCGTCGAACCGGCGCGGCAGAAGGCGGAGACGGGGACGCCGACGACGCCCGCGAGCTCGGGGAGGCGGCGGCACAGCCCGTGACCGTCGGCGACGCCGAGCCGCTCGAGCAGGTGCGCGCCGTCCGCCACGACGAAGTACGTGCCCTGCGGGACGACGACGTCGAACCCGGCGGCGGTCAGCCCCTCGCACAGCAGGTCCCGGCGGGAGGCGAGCGACGTCGCCAGCGCGCGCGGCGCGTCGTCGTCGGCGAGCGCCTTCGCGATGGCCGGCTGGAAGGGCGCGCCGGAGGTGTACGTGAGGAACTGCTTCACCGTGCGCACGGCCGTGACGAGCTCCGCGGGGCCGTGCGCCCAGCCGACCTTCCAGCCCGTGAGGCTGAACGTCTTGCCGCTGGAGGAGACGGTGAGGGTGCGCTCCGCCATGCCGGGCAGGGTCGCGATCGGCACGTGCACGGCGTCGTCGAAGGTGAGGTGCTCGTAGACCTCGTCGGTGAGGACGACGACGTCGGCCTCGCGCGCGACGGCCGCGACCTGCTCCAGCTCGGCCCGCGTGAGCACCGTGCCCGTGGGGTTGTGCGGGGTGTTCAGCACGATGAGCCGCGTGCGCGGGGAGACCGCGGCGCGCAGGGCCGCGGCGTCGAGCCGGAAGCCCTCCGCGGTGAGCGGCACCGGCACGTGCGTCGCGCCCGCCAGGGCGATGCTCGCGGCGTGCGAGTCGTAGTACGGCTCGAGGGTGATCACCTCGTCTCCCGGTCCCGCGAGCGCGAGGATCGACGCGGCGAGCGCCTCCGTGGCGCCGGTGGTGACCAGCACCTCGCCGTCCGGGTCGACGTCGAGCCCGTAGCGGCGCCGCTGGTGGTCGGCGATCGCGCGCCGCAGCTCCGGCACGCCGTCGCCGGGCGGGTACTGGTTGCGGCCCGCGTCGATCGCGTCCTTGGCGGCGTCCCGGATGAACGCCGGACCGTCGACGTCGGGGAAGCCCTGGCCCAGGTTGATCGCGCCCGTGCGGGCGGCGAGCGCCGTCATCTCCGCGAAGATCGTCTGCGCGACGGCGCCGTCCGCCCCGAGCAGTCCCGTCGCGCGGGCGACGTCGTTCCAGCGGCCGGGCGGGGGAGAGGTCGGCATGGTCCTCGACCCTAGCCCCGGCCGGTGGCGGGCGCGGCCGCTGTCCGGCTACCGTAGTGACCAGATTTGATGATTGGGTCACTACGGAGGTCCTGATGCCCCGTCCGCTCGTCCCCGACCGCCGTGCGCGCATCCTCGACGCCGCCCGCGCCCTGATCCTCGAGCACGGCTGGCCCCGCACGACGGTCGCCGACGTCGCGGCGCGAGCCGGCATCGGCAAGGGCGCCGTCTACCTCGAGCTCCCCGACAAGGCCGCGATCCTCGACGCCGTCCTGCGGCGCAGCACCCGGGACCTCACCGCCGAGGTGCGCCGACGCGTCGTCGAGGCCGCCGGGGTGGTCGACCTGCCCGCCGTCTACCGGTTCGGCACGGAGGCGCTGCTGGGCGACCCGCTGATGCGGGCCCTCTACGTCGGCGACGAGACGCTCCTGGGCGACCACGTGCGCGACGTGGCCGGCGGTGCCGGCGGCGACCGGTACGTGGGGCGGCTCGGGTGGCTGTCCGAGTACGTCGCACGGCTGCAGGACGCCGGGATCGTGGACCCCGCCGTCCCCACGGCGACGGTGGTGCGGGTCCTCGGCATCTTCAGCGTCGGCCTGGTGCACGCGCCGGGCACGATCGGCGCGGCGTCGGACGACGAGCTGCGCGACGCCGTCGCGCTCTTCGCCGACCTCGTCGGTCGCGGGCTCGCCGTCGACCTCCCCGCCGACGTCGAGGCCGCCCGTGCCGCGCAGCTCGGCCTCCTCGCCCGCCTCGACCACCAGCTCGACCTCCTGGAGGAACCGTGACCGACCGTGCCGTGGCGGGCGTCTTCGCCACCTGGACCGACCTCACCGTGGCCGGCGGCCCCGTGCGGCACTACCGTGCCGGCGACACCGGCCCGCCCGTCCTGCTGCTGCACGGCGGCATGCTCGACACGGCGGCGGGGGTGTGGCGCCACGTCGCGGGCGACCTCGCCGCCGACCACCGCGTGCACGTCGTCGACCTGCCGCGGCACGGCGGGAGCAGGCCGTGGGAGGGACTGCTCGACGACGCGTTCTACCGCACGTTCCTCGGCGAGCTGCTCGACGCCCTCGGGTTGGAGCGGGTCGCGCTGGTCGGGCTCTCCCTGGGGGCCGGCGTGTCGGTGGGGTTCGCCCTGGACCACCCGGAGCGCGTCGACGCGCTCGTGGCGATCGGGCCGGGCGGCATCGGCCGGCGGCGCCCGGCACAGCTGCTCACCTGGCTCGCCCTGCGCACGCCCGGCCTGCTGCGGCTCACCAGCCGCTGGCTGGCACGGCGACCCGCCGTGGTGCGCCGGTCGATGGTGGACAACCTCGCGGCCGGAGAGGCCACGGACGGCTTCGAGGAGATCGTCGCGCTCGTCCAGCAGGAGGCGCGGGCGAAGGCGACCCACCGGGAGCCCGCGCTCGACGACTGGATGGTCCGCGCCTACGGGCCGTTCGCCATGGCGCTCGACCACCTGCCCCACCTCTCCGGGCTGCGGGTGCGGTCGCTGTGGGTGCGCGGCGACCGCGACCCGCTGGTCGGGCACGAGGAGCTCGCCGCGGCCGCCGCGGCGGCACCGGGCGCCCGCCTGACCACCATCCGAGACGCCGGCCACATCGTCACCTACGACCAGCCGGAGGCAGCGTCGGCGCTGGTCAGAGAATTCTTGGCAGCCTCCCGCGGAGGCGGTCCCGGGTAGCGGTACGAGACCTTCGCCCGGGTTGTCCACAGGGCGGACCCGGGCGATTGCCCGGGTCCCCTACTCTGGTGCCGCTTTCGCCGCCGATGAGGGCACCGACGAGAGGACAGATCAGTGTCGATCGACACGACGGCGCCTGCCGACGCCGCCGCACTGCTCGAGCACGAGGTGCGCGAGCTCGTGCGCCGCCGCGCCCTCGACCCCGTCCGCGACCGGCCGGGCCTGGAGCGCCTCGTCGCGGAGGCCTCCGCCGACTACACCGAGCGCGCCACCCGCGGCGTCGTCCCGGCGCTCGCGGACCCGCAGGGCACCGCTCGCGCCGTCGTCGACGCGCTCGGCGGCCTGGGCCCGTTGCAGCGCTACCTCGACGACCCCGAGGTCGAGGAGATCTGGATCAACGCGCCCGCCAAGGTGTTCGTCGCGCGACGCGGGGTCCCCGAGCTCACGACGACGATCCTCACCGCTGCGCAGGTGCGCGACCTCGTGGAGCGGATGCTCAAGGCGTCCGGCCGCCGCCTCGACCTCAGCAGCCCATTCGTCGACGCCTCGCTCCCCGGCGGCGAGCGCCTCCACGTCGTGATCCCCGGCGTCACACGCGACCACATGGCCGTCAACATCCGCAAGCACCTGGTGCGCGCGGACCACCTCGACCACTTGGTGCGGCTGGGCTCCCTCACCGCCCATGCCGCCGCGTTCCTCGACGCCGCGGTGCGCGCCGGGCTGAACGTGCTCGTGTCCGGGGCGACGCAGGCGGGCAAGACCACGATGCTCAACGCCCTCGCCGGCTCGATCCCCGCGGGGCAGCGGGTGATCTCCTGCGAGGAGGTGTTCGAGGTCCGCTTCGCGGCCCGCGACCACGTCGCCATGCAGTGCCGCCAGCCCAGCCTCGAGGGCACGGGCGAGATCCCGCTGCGTCGGCTGGTCAAGGAGGCGCTGCGGATGCGACCGGACCGGATCGTCATCGGGGAGGTGCGCGAGGCCGAGAGCTTCGACATGCTCGTCGCCCTCAACGCCGGCATCCCCGGGATGTGCACCGTGCACGCGAACTCGGCGCGCGAGGCCGTCACGAAGATGTGCACGCTGCCGCTGCTCGCGGGGGAGAACGTGTCCGACCGCTTCGTCGTGCCGACCGTCGCGTCGGCGATCGACCTGGTGGTGCACCTCGACGTGGCCTCGGACGGCTCCAGGCAGGTGCGGGAGGTCGTGGCCGTGACGGGACGTGTCGAGGGGGACCGGGTCGAGACCGCCGGCATCTTCCACCGGCTGCCGGCCGAGCAGGGTGGCGAGCTGGTGCGCGGCGACGGCTTCCCGCCCGGTGAGGAGCGCTTCGCGCGCGCCGGCGTCGACGTCCGCGCCCTGCTGGCCGGGGGCCGCTGATGGGCGTCGTCGTGGGGCTCCTGCTCGGCGCCGGCCTGGCGTGCGTGTGGTTGTCGTGCTGGGAGGCGCCCGCGCGTCCGCGCCGTCGCGCCGGTCGTTCGGCCGCCGTCCAGGACCTGCTCGTCCAGGCCGGTGCGCCCTCGGTGACCCCGGCAGCCCTGTGGTGGCTCAGCGCGACGGCGGGCGTCGTCGTGCTGCTCGCAGGGCTGGCGCTGACCCGCTCGCCCGCCATCGCCGCCTGCTTCGCGCTGATGGCTGCGGCCGCGCCAGAGCTGCTGGTGCGGGTGCGGGCCAGGAAGCGCCGGCGGGACCTGCGCGAGGTCTGGCCGGAGGTGGTCGACCACCTCGCGTCGGGCGTGCGGGCCGGGCTCTCGCTGCCGGAGGCGGTGGCACAGCTGAGCGAGCGCGGCCCGGTGGAGCTCCGTGAGCCGTTCGCGCGGTTCGCGGCGGACTACCGGGCGACGGGTCGCTTCGGTGAGTGCCTCGACCTGCTGAAGGCGCGCCTGGCGGACCCGGTGGCGGACCGGATCGTGGAGGCCCTCCGGCTGACGCGCGAGGTCGGCGGCACCGACCTGGGGCGCCTGCTGCGCACCCTGTCGTCGTTCCTGCGCGAGGACGCGCGGACGCGGGGCGAGCTCGAGGCGCGGCAGTCCTGGACCGTCAACGGCGCGCGGCTCGCGGCCGCCGGGCCCTGGGTGGTCCTGGCGTTCCTCGCGACCCGGCCGGAGACGGCGCAGGCGTACAACTCGGCGGCGGGGGTCGCGGTCCTCGCCGCCGGGGCGGCCACGTCGGCGCTCGCGTACTGGTCGATGCGCCGGATCGGGCGGTTGCCCGAGGAAGGCCGGGTGCTGCGATGACGGTGCCGGGGATCTCCGGCGCCGGCGCCCTCGTCGGGCTGCTCGGCGGGCTCGGCCTGCTGCTCGTGATCGCGCGTCTCCGCGCCCGCCGGACGACCCTCGACCAACGGCTGGCCCCGGCGCTGCGCCCGCGCGACGCGACGTCCGGGCTGCTGCGGGAGCAGCCCACCCACACCCCGTTCCCCGTGATCGAGCGGCTGCTCGCCCCCTGGGTCGCGGACACCGCGCACTGGTTCGAGCGGCTCGGGTCCTCCCGCGCGGACGTGCGTCGACGGCTCGACCGCGCCGGCTGGCACGAGAGCGTCGAGGCGTTCCGGGCACGGCAGGTCGTCTCGACGGCCCTGGGTCTGGCGGCCGGGCTCGTGCTCGCGCTGCTCCTCGCCGCCACGCGCGGGTCCGCACCGGTCCCGCTGGCGGCGCTCGTGCTGCTGTGCGGCGCCGGCGGGTTCGTCCTGTGCGACCAGTGGCTGAGCCGCGCCGTCCACCGTCGGGAGGAGCGGATGCTCGCCGAGTTCCCGACGGTCGCCGAGCTGCTCGCCCTCGCCGTCACGGCGGGCGAGGGGCCGGTGCCCGCGCTCGAGCGTGTCGCCGCCACCGCCCGCGGCGAGCTGTCCGGCGAGATCTCCGTGATGCTCGCCGACGTCCGCGCCGGGGCGCCCATCGCCGCCGCCCTCACGGCCATGGCCGACCGGACCGGCCTGCCGTCGCTCACCCGCTTCGCCGAGGGTGTCGCCGTCGCGCTGGAGCGCGGCACGCCGCTCGCCGACGTGCTGCGCGCGCAGGCGCAGGACGTGCGTGAGTCGGGGCGCCGGGCCCTCATGGAAGCGGGGGGCAAGAAGGAGGTCGCGATGCTCGTGCCCGTGGTCTTCCTCATCCTGCCGATCACCGTCGTCTTCGCCGTCTTCCCGTCCCTCGCCACCCTGCAGATCGGCTTGTGAACGTGCGTGCCGACATCCGAACCCGCCGCCCCCGCGCGGTGCCACCGAAAGGACCGACCATGCACGACGAGACCGAGAACCTGACGGAGCGCCCCGACGCGGACGACCCGGAACGCGGGGACGTGCCCGGCTGGGTGCTCGTGACGCTGATGACGGCGGGGCTGGTCGTCGCGCTGTGGGCGATCGCCGGCCCGCTGCTCGAGGACACGTTCACGCGGGCGATCACGAGCGTCACGGGTCCGTGACATGGCCATCGGCAGGCTGCACCACCTGGTGATCGACTGCCCGGACCCGCGGGGCCTCGCGGAGTTCTGGTCGGCCGTGCTCGGCCAGGACGTGACGTACGCGGACGACGACTTCGTCGTGGTGGCGCGCAGCGACCGGCACTCCGGCCTCGCGTTCCAGCGCGCCCCCGACCATCAGGCACCGGACTGGGGCGATCCGGCACGGCCGCAGCAGATGCACCTGGACGTCATGGTCGACGACGTGGCGGAGGCCCACGCGCGCGTGCTGGCGCTCGCCGCCCGCCGGTTGACGGCCGCGGCGCCGGGCTCGGGGGAGGGCGACGTGTACGCCGACCCTGCCGGCCACCCGTTCTGCCTCATCCCGCGGCCCGGCTGGGCGCCGCCGGTCGAGGCGGGCCGGGCGTGACGGGACGGGCCGGGCCCGTCCAGACCGGGCCCGTCCAGGCCGAGCCTGTCCAGACCGGGCCCGTCCAGGCCGGGCCTGTCCAGACCGGGCCTGTCCAGGTCGGGTCAGCCTCGACCGGACGGCGGGACGGCGAGCGGGGGTCCGCCGTCGCGGAGTTCGTCATGGTGTCCGCGCTGGTGATCGCGCTGTTCCTCGCCGTGGTGCAGGTCGCGCTGGCGATGCACGTGCGCGCGCTGGCGATCGACGCCGCCGCGGAGGGTGCCCGCGTGGCGGCCCGTGCCGACCGGGACCTGGCGAGCGGCGCCACCCGGACGCAGGAGCTGCTGACCGCCGCGCTGGGGTCCCGGTACGCCGACGACGTCTCGGTGCGCCGCACCGTGCAGGACGGCCTCGAGGTCGTCGAGGTGACGGTGCAGGTGCCGCTACCGGTGGTCGGGCTGATCGGGCCGTCCGGGATGCTCACGCTCCAGGGCCACGCGCTGGAGGAGGCGTGAGAGCGTGCGCTGCGCAGCCGCGCGGACCTCGGGCGGCGCAGGGAGCAGCCCGGAGGACACCCGACCCCGCGGCGCCCGACCAAGAGGCTTCGGACCCCGAGGCACCGGACCCCGAGGCCGGCTCCGCACTGGTGGAGTTCCTCGGCACGGCGGTGCTGCTCCTGGTGCCGCTGGTGTACCTGGTGCTCACGGTCGCGCAGGTGCAGGCCGGGGCGTTCGCCGTCGAGGGCGCGGCGCGGGAGGCGGGCCGGGCGATGGTGACGGCCGACTCCTCCGAGGCGGGCGCGCAACGGGCCCGCGCGGCGGCCGGGATCGCTTTCGGGGACCAGGGGTTCGCCGTCGTCGACGGCTCGGTGTCCCTGGAGTGCTCGTCCGACCCGTGCCTCACGCCCGGCGCGACGGTGGGGGTCCGGACGCGGCTGGCGGTGCCGCTGCCGTTCGTGCCCGAGGCGCTGCGTGGCTGGCTGCCGCTGGAGATCCCGGTCACCGCGACGCACGTCGCGACGGTGGACGAGTACGGGACGGCGCGGTCGTGAGCCGGGGCGGGCCCGAGGGCGAGCCCGAGGACGGGCGGATCATGCTGCTCACGGCCGGTGTGGTGGCGGTGGCGCTGATGCTGGTCGGCATGGTGGCGTCGGCGACGGCCGTGCACCTCGACCGCAAGCACCTGTACGACCTCGCGGACGCCGTCGCGGCCGACGCGGCGGACGCCGTGCCCCCGGAGCGGTTCTACGACGGGACGGCCTCGTCGCCGGGGGAGGCCGTGCTGACGCTCACCGACGCCGACGTCGAGGCGTCGGTGCGCGACTACCTCGCCGCGCACCCGGGGGAGGCGGAGGGGCTCGACCACCTGCGCCTGGTGGAGGCGACCTCGCCGGACGGGCGGACGGCGCAGGTCGGTCTGGCGGCCACGTCGCGCCCGCCGCTGCTGCGGTGGTTCACGGATGCGTTCGGCGGCGGGTTCACCGTCGCCGCGACGTCGTCGGCGCGCGCGGGCTGAGCCCCGCGGGAGGCTCGCGGGATCCGGGTGGGCAGGTGTGGAACTTCCCACACCGTCAAAGGCGCATCCAGGATGCCGATTTGGCTAGCCTGCGGGTGTGCAGCTCACCGCGTTCACCGACCTCGGCCTGAGGATCGTCATGCGCCTCGCCGTGCTCGACGCCGAGCAGACGGCCACCACCCGCGTGCTCGCCGAGCAGCTGAACGTGCCCGCGACGCACGCGGCGAAGGTGGTCACCAGGCTGGGGCACCTCGGCGTCGTCGAGGCCCGCCGCGGCCGGTCCGGCGGGCTGCGCCTCGCGGACGGCGCCCGCGACCTGTCCGTCGGGTTCGTCGCGCGCGCCCTCGAGGGCGACGGCGAGGTCGTCGAGTGCGAGGGCGCGAACCCGTGCCCGTTGCGCGGCGGCTGCCGGCTGCGCGGCGTGCTGGCCCGCGCCCGCGAGGCGTTCTTCGCGGCCCTCGACCCGGTGACGATCGCCGACGTCTCCGCCGCGCCCACCCGGGACCTGCTGCTCACCATCGGTGCGCGCCCGCCCGGCTGACGTCCGCGCCGGGCGCCCCCACGAGGCGCACCCACCAGGCGCGGAGATCCCCGAAGGAAGAGACAGGAGAGTCGCCCATGCTCACCCCCGAGTCCGCCGCCGTCGTCCGCGCCACGCTGCCCGTCATCGGCGGCGCGATCGGCGACATCACGCCGATCTTCTACCGGCGCATGTTCGCCGCGCACCCCGAGCTGGAGCGCGACCTGTTCAACCGCGGCAACCAGGCCCGCGGCGATCAGCAGCGGGCGCTCGCCGGGGCCATCGCGGCCTACGCGACCCTCCTCGTCGACGGCGGCGCGGACCCGCGCGCCGTCCTGGCCCGCATCGCGCACAAGCACGCCTCGCTCGGGATCCTCCCGGAGCAGTACCCGATCGTGCACGAGCACCTGTTCGCCGCCATCGTCGAGGTGCTCGGCGACGCCGTCACGCCCGAGGTCGCCGCGGCGTGGGACGAGGTCTACTGGGACATGGCCGACGCGCTCGTCGAGATCGAGCTCGGCCTCTACGCCGAGGCAGGGGTGGCGCCCGGCGACGTGTGGCGCACCGCCTACGTGCGCCGGCGGGTGCAGGAGTCGCCCGACACGATCTCGCTCGAGCTCGTCTCCTCGGACGGCGCCCCGCTCCCCGCCGCGCGACCCGGGCAGTACGTCTCGGTCGCCGTCACCCTGCCCGACGGCGCGCGGCAGATCCGGCAGTACAGCCTCACGGGCGCCGGTGCGCCCGGCGCGTGGGCCGTCTCGGTGAAGGCGATCCTCGCCGGCGCCGTCCCGGGCGGCGTCACGCCCGCGGGCGAGGTCTCCAACCACCTGCACGACAACGTGTTCGAGGGCGACGCCCTCGAGGTCTCTTCCCCGTTCGGCGAGCTCGCCCTGGTCGAGGGGGAGAACCCGCTGGTGCTGGTCTCGGCGGGGATCGGCATCACGCCGATGATCGGCTTCCTGCACCACCTGCGCGACGTCGGCACCTCGCGCCGCGTCGTGGTGCTGCACGCCGACCGGTCGCCGTCGCGCCACGCGCACCGCGCGGAGCTCCGCGCGCTCGTCGACGACCTCCCGACGGCCGAGCTGCACCGCTGGTACGAGGACCTCGGGACCCGTCCGGTGCAGGACCGGCTGCGCTCGGGGTACATCGACCTGGACGGCGTCGACGTCCCGCACGACGCCGACGCCTACCTCTGCGGCCCGGCGCCCTTCATGGCGGTGGTCCAGTCGGCCCTGCTCGGCCGCGGCGTCACCGCCGACCGCATCCACCACGAGGTCTTCGGCCCCGGCCGGGAGATCGCCGCCGCCTGACCGGTCCGCTCATCCGTCGTCGGCGAGGCGGGTGAACAGGCCCGGGTAGTCCACGACGAGGCCGTCGGCGTCGACGGAGATCTCGCGGTGGAAGTCGCCGTCGCGGGACTCGTAGACGTACCGGTCGGTGTCGAGCCGGGTGTACCGCTGCGGGTCGGGCGAGACCTCGAAGGTGTCCCCGTCGACGTACGCCGTGACGATGTCGGCCGCCGTCCCGACCGCGAGGTCGAGGCGGCGGATCGGCAGCGTGTTCGTGAACGGGCTGAACGAGAGGTCCACGTCCACGGCGTCGGCCAGGTCGGTCCGGGCGGCGCCGTCGACCCACCAGGAGCCGTCGTCGTCCCGGCCGAGGTCGAGCTGGCGGCGGTCCGACGAGCGCAGCCGCAGGCCCCGGAAGGTCCAGGTGGCGTCGAGCTCCATCGCGTACTCGAGCCGCACGGGCCCGAGGTCCACGACGGACCGGGCGCGGAGCCGGTCGTCGCGGGGGAGCAGGTCGAGGTGCTCGACGCCGCCGGACCCGAGCCGCCGCCACCGGTACGTCGCCATCCCCGCCCGCCTCCGTGCTCCGTCGTGGCGCGGACCCCGTGCACGGGGTCCGCTCGGTCCAGGATCGACCCGGACCGCCGTCCCCGCCCGGTAGATTCGCGCGCATGACCGACGACAACCCGCCCGTCGACAAGCTGCCGGTCGACCTCGACCAGATGTTCGACCTCGCCCGCGCGGGCGCCGACCTGCTGCTGGAGTTCGTCGACGCCGGCGTCCCGGCCGACCACGCCGACGCCGCGGGCAACACGCTGCTCATGCTGGCGGCGTACCACGGGCACGCCGGCCTGGTACGCGGCCTCGCCGAGCGCGGCGCCGACGTCGACCGCGTCAACGGGCGCGGCCAGTCGCCCCTCGCGGGCGCGGTCTTCAAGGGCTCCGACGACGTCGTCGCGGCGCTCCTCGCCGCCGGCGCCGACCCCGACGCGGGGACGCCCAGCGCCCGGGACACCGCGCAGATGTTCGGCCGCGCGCTGCCCGAGCGGGGCTGACTCCGGCCGCGGGCAGCCCGCCGACGTCGTCGGGCGGGACCGGGCCGCGTGGCGGGTAACCTTGAGGATCGTGGCCACCATCGACTTCCCCGCAGAGATCAAGGCGCTCCGCGCCACCCTCGACTCCATCGAGGCCGTGAGCGACCCCACGGTGCTGCAGGCGAAGATCGACGACCTCACGGAGCAGGCCTCGGCCCCCGACCTGTGGGACGACCCGGAGAAGGCCCAGAAGGTCACCTCCGCGCTGTCCACCGCGCAGGCCGAGCTGCAGCGCGTCGAGAAGCTCGGGCGTCGCATCGACGACGTCGAGACGCTCGTCGAGCTCGGTCAGGAGATGGAGGACGAGGACTCGCTGACCGAGGCCGAGGCCGAGGTCGCGGCGATCCGCAAGGACCTCGACGCCCTCGAGGTGCGCACCCTGCTGTCCGGCGAGTACGACGCCCGGGACGCCGTCGTCACGATCCGCGCGGGCGCCGGCGGCGTCGACGCGGCGGACTTCGCCGAGATGCTGATGCGCATGTACCTGCGCTGGGCCGAGCGGCACGGCTACTCGACGAAGGTGATGGACACCTCGTACGCGGAGGAGGCCGGGCTGAAGTCGGCCACCTTCGAGGTGAACGCGCCGTACGCCTTCGGCAACCTGTCCGTCGAGGCCGGCACGCACCGCCTGGTGCGCATCTCGCCCTTCGACAACCAGGGCCGCCGCCAGACGTCGTTCGCCGCGGTCGAGGTGGTGCCGCTCATCGAGCAGACCGACTCGATCGAGATCCCCGAGTCCGACCTCAAGATCGACGTCTTCCGGTCCTCCGGCCCGGGTGGCCAGTCCGTGAACACGACGGACTCCGCCGTGCGCATGACCCACCTCCCCACCGGCACGGTCGTGTCGATGCAGAACGAGAAGTCGCAGATCCAGAACCGCGCCGCGGCGCTGCGCGTCATGCAGTCCCGCCTGCTGCTCATCCGGCAGCAGGAGGAGGCGGCGAAGAAGAAGGAGCTCGCCGGCGACATCAAGGCGAGCTGGGGCGACCAGATGCGCTCCTACGTGCTGCAGCCCTACCAGATGGTCAAGGACCTGCGCACCGAGCACGAGTCCGGGAACACGCAGGCCGTGTTCGACGGCGCCATCGACGACTTCATCGAGGCCGGGATCCGCTGGCGCCGCTCGGGCGGCGCCGACGCCGCCTGACGCGCTCCCCGCGGCCGACGACGCCGCCCGGACGCCTTGAACGGGTGCCCCGGGCGTCATCCCTGACCCGCGACACACCGGCGTGTCCTTCGCGCCACCCTCGCCGCCGGGTGCGACTCTCGGGAATCGGGCGGCCCCGGCCCAGGCGCGACGTGACGTCGTGCCCGCTCCGGTGCCGCACGGTCGACTGGCAGGGGAGAGGCACGTCGTGATCCGGTTCGAGAACGTCTCGAAGGTCTACGCCCGAGGGGCACGGCCCGCGCTCGACGACGTCTCCGTCGACGTCTCGCGCGGGGAGTTCGTCTTCCTCGTGGGCGCGTCCGGCTCGGGCAAGAGCACGTTCCTGCGGCTCGTGCTGCGCGAGGAACGGCCCACGGGCGGCACCGTGTACGTCGCGGGCCGCGACCTGTCCCGGCTCTCGAGCTGGAAGGTGCCCTCCCTGAGGCGCAGCATCGGCGTCGTCTTCCAGGACTTCCGCCTGCTGCCCGGCAAGACGGTCTACGAGAACGTGGCGTTCGCCCTCCAGGTGATCGGCAAGCCGCGGCACACGATCCGCACCACGGTGCCCGAGGTGCTGGAGATGGTGGGCCTGGACGGCAAGGAGAAGCGGCTGCCGCACGAGCTGTCCGGCGGCGAGCAGCAGCGCGTCGCGATCGCGCGGGCGTTCGTCAACCGGCCCCAGATCCTGCTGGCGGACGAGCCGACCGGCAACCTCGACCCCACCACGTCGCTGGGCATCATGCGGCTGCTCGACCGGATCAACCGCACGGGCACGACCGTGGTCATGGCCACGCACGACGACGAGATCGTCAACGAGATGCGCAAGCGCGTCGTCGAGCTGTCGACCGGGTCGGTGGTGCGCGACGAGGTCGACGCGGTCTACGGCGAGCGGGAGTCGATCCTGCCGCAGGTGGGGCAGACGCCGGTGCTGGACGCCCCGGGTCGCGGCGAGCGGGCGGTGCAGCGGGTGCAGGTCTCGCCCGAGCCGGCGGACCTCGAGGCCGAGCGGGCCGCCGAGGCGGCGGCCGCGAGGGCGGCCGCCCAGGAGCCCGAGGAGCCGGCCGCTCAGCCGCTGGTCCCGGAGCCGGCGGGCGCGTCCGCGGACGAGGTTGTGCAGCAGGTGCTGCGCGAGCACGAGCGCGTGCGCGCGGGACGGGAGGCCTGAGGGTGCGGCTCCAGTTCGTCCTCACCGAGGTCCTCCAGGGCCTGCGACGCAACCTGTCGATGGTGATCTCGGTCGTCCTCGTGACGTTCGTGTCCCTGACCTTCGTCGGCGCGGCGGCGCTGCTGCAGACACAGGTCACCAAGCTCAAGGGGGACTGGTACGACCTCGTCGAGGTGTCCGTCTTCCTCTGCCCGGACGGCTCCACCGCGCCGACGTGCGCCGACGGCGAGGCCACGAAGGAGCAGGTCGCCGGGCTCGAGGAGCTCATCGACACCGAGCTGTCCGACGTCGTCGCCGCCACCTACTTCGAGAGCAAGGCGGACGCCTTCGAGGCGTTCACGCAGCTCTACCCGGACGGCTACCAGGGCACCCAGCTCACCGAGGACGACATGCAGGCGTCGTTCCGGCTCAAGCTCGTCGACCCCGAGCAGTACCAGGTGGTCGACGACGTCCTCGAGGGCCGCGCGGGCGTCGAGGTCGTGGAGGACCAGCGCGAGGTGTTCGAGCCGTTGTTCCTCGCGCTCGGGCGGGCGTCGCTGCTGGCCGCGGGGCTCGCGGGCGTGATGCTCCTCGCGGCGGTGCTGCTCATCACGACGACGATCCGGCTCTCGGCCGTGTCGCGACGTCGTGAGACGGGCATCATGCGCCTGGTCGGCGCGTCGAACCTGTTCGTGCAGCTGCCGTTCATGCTGGAGGGCGCGATCGCCGCGCTGGTGGGCGCGCTGCTCGCCGTGGGCGGGCTCTGGCTCGCCGTGCAGTACCTGGTGACGGACTGGCTGCAGGACTCCGTCGACTGGGTGGCCTACGTGGACGTGGGCGACGTCCTGATCGTCGCGCCGCTGCTCATCGGGATCGCCGTGCTCCTGGCGGTGGTGTCGTCCGTGGTGACGCTCAACCGGTACACGAGGGTGTGAGATCGCAGATGACGACCCTGAGGATGTCCCCCGGCGTCGGCCGGCGCGCGCTCGGCGGGCTCGTGGCCGCCGTCCTGGTGCTGGGCGGCGCGACGACGTCGGCGACCGTGTCCGCCGGGGTGTCGGCACGCACGGCGGCCGCGGACGACATCGACGACCAGCGGGCCGCCGCGGAGGCGAAGCAGCGCGCGAAGGAACGCGAGCGCGACGGCCTGCAGGAGGAGCTCGAGGACACCAACGCCAAGTACCGCCAGGCGGTGCTGGACCTCAACGAGGTCGAGGGCCGGCTCCCGGTGGCGCAGGCCGAGCTCGCGGCCGCCGAGGCGGCGCTCGAGGAGGCGCGGCGCAAGGCCGCGATCCTCGCGCAGCGGTTGTCCGACGCCGAGGCCGAGGAGGCCGCCGTCGCCGGACAGATCGAGGCCGGCAAGGGCAAGGTCGACGCGGCGCGCGCCGACGTCGTGCAGATGGCGCGCCAGGCGTACCGCAACGGGGACGACACGAGCACCCTCGGCATCGTCACCGGAGCGCAGTCCACCGAGGACTTCCTCGAGGAGTTCGCGGTGTCGTCGTCGGCGGCGCGCAGCCAGGCGCGCACCCTGACCGACCTGCAGGACGCCGAGGCGGTGGCCCGCAACCAGCAGGCGCGCCTCGACGCCATCCGGTCCGCGATCGAGGATCTCAAGCGCGAGGCCGACGCCAACGTGGTGGCCGCGGAGAAGGCTCAGCGGCAGGCGGCGGACCGCAAGGCCGAGGTCGAGCGCCTCATCTCCAAGCAGCGCAAGCTCAAGGCGTCGATCGAGGCGCAGAAGGCGAACGCCCTCGAGGAGCTCAAGGCGAACGAGCAGGCGCAGCAGAGCCTCGAGGCGCAGCTCAAGGACATCATCGCCAAGCAGAAGGCCCGCGACGCCCGGCTCGCCGAGGAGCGTCGCAAGGCCGAGGAGGCGGAGCGCAAGAGGCAGGCGGCCGCCGAGCGGCGGAGCAACAGCGGCGGCGGTGGGGGCGGCGGCTCCAGCAGCGGCGGCGGCTCCGGCGGAGGCGGCGGTGGCGGCGGTGGCTCGTCGTCGTCCGGCCCGTTCCTCGGCTGGCCGACGAACTACCACGTCGTCACCAGCTCCTACGGGATGCGTTTCCACCCGACCCTGCACTACTGGCGGCTGCACGCCGGCACGGACATCCGCACGTACTGCGGCACGCCGATCTACGCGGCGCAGAGCGGGTACGTCGAGCAGGCGCACTACACGTCCGGCGGCGGCAACAACGTGCTCATCAACCACGGCGCGTACAAGGGCCGCAACGTGATGTCCCGCTACCTGCACCTGACGTACGACACCGTGAGCGTGGGCGAGAAGGTCAGCAAGGGCGAGATCATCGGCTACTCCGGGTCGACCGGGACCTCGGCCGCGTGCCACCTGCACTTCGAGGTCTACGTCAACGGCAGCACCACGGACCCGATGGGCGGCTGGCTGAACTGACACCCCGGGTGTGTTCGCAGGGCGCGGAAAAGCCCTGGCCGTGACGGGGGGCTCCCGTATCCTGGGTCGTCGCGAGACCGCGCGAACCGGGAGGAGGAGACCATGTCCAACAAGGCCAAGGGCGCCAAGAAGAAGCAGGGCGACCCGCGCACGATCGTGGCGAACAACAAGAAGGCCCGCCACGACTACGTGATCGAGGACGTGGTCGAGGCCGGGATCGTGCTGTCCGGCACCGAGGTCAAGGCGCTGCGCATGGGGCGCGCGTCGCTGCTCGACGGGTACGCGGCGATCGACAACGGCGAGGCCTGGCTCGAGAACGTGCACATCCCCGAGTACTTCCAGGGCACCTGGAACAACCACGCCCCGCGGCGCAAGCGCAAGCTGCTGCTGCACCGCGAGGAGATCGACCGGCTGGGCGTGAAGTCCCGGGAGAAGGGGCACACCCTCGTCCCGCTGAGCCTGTACTTCCTGGACGGGCGCGCCAAGGTCGAGATCGCGCTGGCGCGCGGCAAGAAGGAGTACGACAAGCGGCAGACGCTGCGCGAGCAGCAGGACATGCGCGAGGCGCAGCGCGCCATCCGGCACCAGGAGCTGCTGGGCTGAGGCGTCCCCGTCCCGGCGCGGCCTGCGGAAATAAGGGCGCGCCCGCGGTGGTTGATCCACTAGACTGGACGACGTCGGCACGGGTTCCCCGTGGCCGGCGGGGTCGGCAGACCCGGTTGACAAATGCACAGGGGCTGATCGGTTTCGACGGTGGTCGTGCTTCGAGGAGAAGCGGGCCGAGGATGCAGGCTCATCTCGTGAACGCTTGCCTGCAAACCTATAGGTGCCGATAACAAGCGCACCGACTTCGCCCTCGCCGCCTGAGCGAGCTCCGAAGTCCGTGAGCCCGGGATTGCTCTCGACCCGGTAGCTCACGTCATCTAGAGAGCCACTGCTCGTCGCCCTCGTCACCGGGGCGGCGGGGACACCTAGGTGACTGGGCCCGTCCGCACCTTGTCTGCGTGAGTGCGGGGGCCGAGAAAATCACAGCAGACTGCGCCCGGAGAAGTCCTCGAATAGCGCCACCGGACCCGGGTTCGATTCCCGGCAGCTCCACCCCTGCGAAGGCGGGCCACCCTCGGTGGCCCGCCTTTCGTGCGTCCCGGCCCGAGCGGAGAGGCCCATTGCTTCGGAGCCCGAACATTTTCTAGGGTGGCCGGATGCCGTACGCCGCCGACGTCGTCCCCGCCCCTGTGTCCCTCCGCGCCGACGGAGAGGTGCTCGCTCTGCGCGACGGTGCCCGGGTCGCCGCCGACCCGGACCTGCGCGCCGCCGCCCGGTGGTGGAGGCGGGTCGGCGAGGACGCGTTCGGGCTCGATCTCGTGCCGGTCGGACGCGGCGCTGCGGACGACGAGGACGCCGACGTGACCTTCGCGCTGGACCGGCTCGTCCCCGCCGGGGGCTACCGGCTGGCCGTCACCGACGGCGGCGGTCGCGCGGTCGTCCACGTCGCCGCGGGTGACGCCGCGGGAGCGCACGCGGCCGCGCAGACGCTGCGGCAGCTGGCCGGCCCGCAGGCGTTCCGCCGCGCCGGTCACGCGCCGCTCGCGCTGCCGGTCGTGACCGTCGACGACGCCCCGCGGTTCGGCTGGCGCGGCGTGCTGCTCGACGTGGCCCGGCACTTCCTGCCGAAGGCGGACGTGCTGCGGTTCGTCGACCTCGCCGCCGCCCACCACCTCAACGTGCTGCAGCTCCACCTCACCGACGACCAGGGCTGGCGGATCGAGGTGGAGCGGTACCCGCGGCTCACGGAGGTCGGGTCGTGGCGGCGCGAGTCCGGCGTCGGGACCTGGCGCGCCGAGCGGTACGACGGGCGCCCGCACGGCGGCTACTACACGCGCGACGACCTGCGGGAGATCGTGGCCTACGCGCGCGAGCGCGGCGTCACCGTGGTGCCCGAGATCGGCTCGCCCGGCCACGTCCAGGCTCTGCTCACCGCCTACCCGGAGCTGGCCGCGCGCCCCGGCGCGCACGAGGTGCGCACCACCTGGGGCATCAGCGAGGACGTGATCGACCCGTCGGACGCCGCGGTCGACTTCTTCACGGGGGTCCTGGACGAGGTGATCGAGGTCTTCGACGCGCCGTTCGTCTCGCTCGGCGGGGACGAGGTGCCCACGACGGCGTGGCGCGAGCGTCCCGACATCGTGGCGCGTGCCGCCGCGCTCGGCCTGGTCGGCCCCGACGGGGAGGGCGACGTGGCGCGGCTGCACGGGTGGTTCCTCGCGCGGCTCGCCGCGCACCTGCGCTCGAAGGGCCGCCGCGCCGTCGTGTGGGACGAGGCCTTCGGGCCCGATCTGCCGCGGGACGTCGTCGTCACCTGCTGGCGGGGGCACGCCGTGGCCGCGGACGCCCTCGCGGCCGGGCACGACGTCGTCATGGCCCCCGAGCAGGAGGTGTACCTCGACCACCGCGCCGCCGAGGGCGTCGACGAGCCCGTGCCCGTGGGCTTCGTGCGCACGGTTGCCGACGTGCGGGCGTTCGAGCCCCTGCCGGCCGGGCTGCTGGAGGCGCGACCCGAGCTGGCCGGCGACCTGCCGGGCACGGTGCTGGGGGCCCAGGCGCAGGTCTGGAGCGAGCACCTCGACTCGGCGCGCCGGGTCGACTACGCGGCCTTCCCGCGCCTCGTCGCGTTCGCGGAGGCGGTGTGGAACCCCGCGGCTCCGGGGTTCGAGGAGCGTCTGCGGGGCGGTCACCTCGCCCGCCTCGACGCCGCGGGCGTCGAGTACCGTCCGCTCGACGGGCCGCGGCCCTGGCAGCGCCGCCCGGGGGTCGCGGGGTGGCCTCGCGATCTCGCCGCCGAGCGCGCGAGCGCCGGCTGGGCCGGGATGGGCGGCTGGGTCGAGGGGCGTGACGGCGCGGAGCCGGGGGAGTAGCGGCGAGGGCCGACCGGTCAGCGGCCGGCCGGCACCGGCTCGGGGGCCTCGTCGGGCGCGGCGGGGCGCGGGGCGTCCGGGCCGTCGGCGTCGTCGTCCGGGCCGTCCGAGGGGTCGTCGCCCGCGCCCGGGCGGGCGCGCCCCCGCAGCCAGCGGTAGCCGAGGTAGCCGAGCCCGCCCAGCGCGAGCCACGGGAGCAGCACGCCCAGCACGAGCACGACCGTCTGGATCGTCGTGACGAGGGCGCCCCAGCCCGAGGCGAGGCCTCCGAGGAACCCACCGCGCGACTGCGCGGCGGCGACGGGCTCGGGCACGATCTCGACGTCGAGCGTCGACATCGCCACCTGGTCGGACAGGCGCTGGCGCTGCGCGGTGAGCGCGTCGAGGTCGGCCTGGCGTTCGGACAGCTCCTGCTCCACCTGGAGCAGGTCCTCCGTGCTGCCGGCGGCCTTCATGAGGTCGCGCAGCCGGTCCGTCGACGTGGTCAGCGCGGCGATGCGGGCGTCGAGGTCCTGCCCCTCGCCGGTGACGTCGGTGCTGTCCATGTCGACGCTCTCGACCGTGCCGAGCGTGTCCAGGGCCTCGACGGCGCCGGTCATCCGGTCGGAGGGCAGCCGCACGGTCAGCGACGCCGACCCCGCCGAGTCGTCGGTGGCAGCCGTCTCGGAGCGTCGCTCGACGCGACCGCCGGCCTGCTCGACCAGCCGCGCGAGCTTCGTCGCGGCCGCCGCGGGGTCGTCGGCGACGACGGTCGCGCGGCCGGTGGTGACGATCTCGCGCGCCGCGGCCGCGCCGGGCTCCGCGGCGCTCTCCGCGACGGAGGAACCGTCCGCCGCCTGCTCGGCGCTGCCGACGTCCGCGGCCGCGCCGGCGCTGTCGGCCTCCACCGCGGAGGACCCACCGCCCGAGTCGGCCCCGCCCGAGGAGCACGCCGTGACGACCAGCAGGAGCGTCGCCGCCAGAGCCGTGCGGAGCGGTGCACGGCGGGTCCGGGCCTGGCGCGGGGTGGCGGGCATGGCTCAGAGCGTAGGGGGCGGCGGGTTCGCGCCCGGCCTGCTCCGCACGATCGTGACCCGACCGTGCCGAGACCGTGACCTAGGGCGATGTCGTCCGGTCGCCGATCCGCCGCCGTCGGCGCGTCACGATCCGATCACGCCTTCCCGTGGGCCGGGGATCGCGGATTGACAGAGGGCTAGTTAAGACGCTGTACTAACAAACATGTCCACGCCGACGACGCGCACAGCACGACGAGGTCTGGGTGCCGGCCTGCGAGCCACCTCCAAGGTGCTCCCCGAGCACGCCCGGGCGCACAACCGCTCCCTGGTGCTCCAGCACCTGTTCCACGAGGGGCCGACCTCCAGGGCCGACCTGGCCCGGGCCACCTCCCTGACCCGCGTGACCATCTCCGACCTGGTGAACGTCCTCCTCGCCGAGGGGCTCGTCGAGGAGCTGGGCGTGCAGCCCGGCCGGCGGGTCGGCAAGCCCGCGATCCTCGTGGGGATGCGGACCGACGCCTACCAGATCGTGGCGGTCGACCTGTCGGACGACGCCGTCATGCGCGGCGCGGTCATGACCCTCACGGGCGAGGCCGTCGTGCGCCGCTCCCTGCCGGTGGCGGGGCACGTCGGCGACACGCTCGTGGACCTGCTCACGCGCTTCGCGCGCACCCTGATCTCCGCCGCGACCCGCCCCGTCATCGGCGTGGGCGTCGGCTCGCCCGGCGTCGTGGACGACTCCGGCCGCGTCGTCGAGGCGCCCAACCGGCAGTGGACCGACCTGCCGCTGGCCGCGATCCTCACCGACCGGCTGGCCCTGCCGGTGCACGTGGCCAACGACGCGAACTCCGCCGCCCTCGGCGAGTACACCTACGGCGGCGCCTCCGACTCCATGCTCGTGCTGACGGTCGGGCAGGGCGTGGGAGCCGGGGTGATGGTCGACGGCTCGCGGGTGCACGGCTCCGCCGACGCCGCGGGCGAGCTCGGGCACGTCACGGTCGTGGACGACGGCGAGCTCTGCGCCTGCGGCCGTCACGGCTGCCTGGAGACCGTGCTCGCCGCCCCGGCGCTCCGCCGCGCCGTCGCGGGGCTGGACCCCGCCGCCGCGGACGAGGCGCTCGCCGGCGTGGGCCGCACCCTCGGCGTCGCCCTCGCGCCCGTCGTGGGCGCCCTGAACCTCGGCGAGGTGCTGCTCAGCGGCCCCGCCGACCTGCTCGACGGCGCGCTGCGCACCGCCGCCCTGCAGACCCTGACGGACCGCACGATGCCGGCCACGGCCGCCGGGCTGCGGTTGCGGATGGCCACGCTCGACGAGGACGTCGTCCTCGCCGGTGCGGCCGTCCTGGTGCTGGCCGCCCAGCTCGGCGTCTCCTGACCCCGACGAAGGACCTGCACCCGCGGCGCCGTCCCCGGCGCCGCGGTGCTCGGATCGACCCCAGAAAGATCGAGAGGAATCCCCAGTGAAGAGGACCCGTGTGGTCGCCACCGGCGTGGCGACGAGCCTGACCCTGGCGCTCGCGCTCGCCGCGTGCGCGCCCGCCGACGACGAGGGGACCGGCGAGACCGGCGGCACCCCCGAGGCCGGCGACATCACCCTGTGGCTCGCCGGTGCCGACACCAACGACGACCTGCGCAAGTACCTGGTCGACACGTTCGCCGAGGAGAACCCCGGCTCGACGCTGACGATCGAGGAGCAGGACTGGACCGACCTGGTCACCAAGCTCACGACCGCGCTGCCCGACGCCGCGAACACCCCGGACGTCGTGGAGATCGGCAACACGCAGGCGCCGACGTTCACCTACGCGGGCGCGTTCCGCGAGATCTCGCCGGAGCTGTACGACGAGCTGGGCGGCGACAAGCTGCTGCAGTCGTTCGTCGACGCGGGCTCGATCGACGAGGCCAAGTACGCGCTGCCCTACTACTACGGCTCGCGCTACATGTTCTACCGCAAGGACATCTGGCAGAAGGCCGGCCTCGAGGTGCCCAAGACGCTGGAGGAGTTCGGCGACTCCGTCAAGGAGCTCACCTCCAAGAAGCAGTCCGGGTTCGCGATGGGCGGGCAGGACTGGCGCAACGGCATCTCCTGGGTCTTCGCGAACGACGGCGAGCTCGCCGTCAAGGACGGCGACCAGTGGACCTCCACGCTGTCCGACCCGAACACGGTCAAGGGCCTCGAGCAGTGGCAGGACGTCTTCGAGAACGCGTCGAACCTGCCGGCGACGGCCAAGGACGAGGCGTACTGGGACTTCATCAACGACGGCACCGACGGCGAGGCGCCCGAGGGCGCGACCATCATGGCGCCGGGCTGGGCCCGCTGGTCCATCGGCGACCTCACGAAGGGTGACGACGGCAAGGAGGTGCGCGACGGCATGGCGGACGACAAGAAGTTCGACATCTTCGCGCTGCCGGGCGTCGACGGCGGCGTGGCCCCCGTGTTCGCCGGCGGCTCGAACGTCGCGGTGTCCGCGAAGTCGCAGCACCCGGAGCTCGCGGAGAACCTGCTGCGGATCATCTACTCGGACGAGTACCAGACGATGCTCGCCAAGGCGGGCCTGGGGCCGGCCAACACGGACTTCAACAAGCTCATGACCGTGGACGCCGACGGCAACCCGGACAAGTTCGGCGAGGTCACCGTGGAGACCGCCGAGGCGTCGAAGCTCACCCCCGCCGCACCCGGCTGGGCCGCCGTGGAGGGCGCCTCGGTCTACGAGGAGCTCTTCCAGAAGATCGCCGAGGGCGGTGACGTGACGGCACTCGCCAAGCAGTACGACGAGAAGCTCACGCCGATGCTCAACGGCCAGGCGGGCTGACCCCCTTCAGCCCCCACCCCTGACGGGCGGAGCGGTGCCACGTCGCTGGTCCCCCCCACCAGCTCCACCGCTCCGCCCGTCATCCACGACCACCGGGAAGGAGGACCGCATGACCACCGCGACACCCGCGTCCACCATCGCGATCCGCCGTCGGCGCCAGCCGGCCACCCCTTACCTCCTGCTGCTCCCCGCGGTGCTGATCCTGCTCGTCGGTCTCGGGTACCCCGTGTACTGGCAGGTCGTGACCTCGCTGCAGGAATACGGGATGATGCAGCAGTTCGGCGCGCCCCCCACCTTCGCCGGGCTGGACAACTACGCGCGGATCTTCTCCGACGACCGGCTCTGGACCGTCGTGGGACGTTCGATCCTCTTCTGCCTCGTGAACGCGTTCCTCACGGTGGCGATCGGCCTCGGGCTGGCGCTGCTGATAAAGGCCGTGCACGCCGCCGTGCGCATCACGCTGCAGATCGTGCTCCTGCTGGCCTGGGCGACCCCGCTCGTGGCCGCGGTGACCGTCTTCCGGTGGCTCTTCGACTACCGCTCCGGCGTCGTCAACTGGCTGCTCGTGCAGATCGGCCTCGACCAGTACCAGGGTTACGCCTGGCTCGCGCAGCCGCTGACGTTCTTCGTCGTCGCGACCCTGGTCATCGTGTGGATGTCGGTGCCGTTCGTGGCGATGTCGCTGTACGCCGGCCTCACGCAGGTCTCCGAGGAGGTCCTCGAGGCCGCGCGGCTCGACGGCGCGCGGCCCGCGCAGATCCTGCGCCACATCCTGCTGCCGCTGGTGCGCCCGGTGCTCGCCATCGTGCTGCTGCTGCAGATCATCTGGGACCTGCGGGTGTTCGCGCAGATCCGCCTGCTGCAGGACGCCGGCGCCCCGATCTCCGAGACGAACCTGCTGGGCAACTTCATCTACGAGCTCGGCATCGGCAGCCAGGACTTCTCCGGCGCTGCCGCCGTCTCGATCTTCGTCCTGCTGCTCACGGTGCTGCTCGCCGCGCCGTACGTGCGCAGCCTCATGAAGGAGGACGCCGCGTGAGCGCCGCGACCGAGACCGGGACCGAGACTGCGCGGCCCGCCGCCACGCCCGTCGTGCGCGACGCCGGCCAGGCGGTGCGCCGCCCCCGACCGCGGGTCGGCAAGATCCTGCTGGGCGTCCTGGGCATCGTCCTGTCCCTCGTGTGGGCGTTCCCCGTCTACTGGATGCTGCTGTCGGCCGTCACCCCGGCCGCGCGCCTCAAGGCGAGCACGCCGAGCTTCCTGCCCACCCACTTCACGCTCGCGAACTTCACCAGCGTCCTGACGGGCTCCGGCTTCGGCGGTGCCCTGCGCATGAGCCTGATGATCACGGGTGTGACGATCGTGCTCGTCCTCGCGTTCGCGTTCCTCGCCGCGCTGGCCATCAGCCGCTGGCGCTTCCGCGGCCGCACGAGCTTCGTCCTGGCCGTGCTGTTCATCCAGATGCTGCCCGCCGAGGGCCTGTTCATCGCGCAGTACAAGATGCTCTCGACGGTGGGGGCGAGCACGCCCGTGCTCGGCCTCAACTCGGTGCTCGGCATCTCGATCCTGTACACGGCGATGCTGGTGCCGTTCACGATCTGGATGCTGCGGGGCTTCGTCGCCGGCATCCCGGCCGAGCTCGAGGAGGCGGCCATGGTCGACGGCCTCTCGCGGACCAAGGCGTTCCTGCGGATCACGTTCCCGCTGCTCGCGCCGGGCCTCGTCGCCTCGGGCGTGTACGCGTTCCTGCAGGCGTGGAACGAGTTCACGACGGCGCTCGTGATCCTGCCCGCCGAGGACCGGCAGACGCTGCCGATCTGGCTGCGCAGCTTCCTGTCGGCGTCGGCGAACCGCGGCATCGACTGGGGCGAGGTCATGGCGGCCTCGACCCTCATCGCGGTGCCGGTGATCGTCTTCTTCCTCTTCGTGCAGGGCCGGATGACGTCCGGGCTGGTCTCCGGGGCGGTGAAGGGCTGACGTGGACGACGCCACACCCCTGAACCCCCTGAACCCGCCGGGCCGCACAGGCCCCACGGTCGGGCTCGACATCGGCGGCACCAAGACCCTCGCCGTCCTGCTGGACGCTGCCGGCGCCACCGTGGCGCAGGCCCGGCTGGCCACCGAGCGCGGCCCGGCAGGGGTCGTCGCGGGCGCGGCCCGCGCCGTGCGCGGCGTCGCGCGGCAGGCCGGCGTCGACGTCGCGGACGTCGTCGGCGTGGGCGTGGGCATGCCCGGCCTCGTCGACCCGGCCGCCGGGACCGTGCGGCACGCGGTGAACGTGGGCGTGGACGCCTCGCCGCTGGCGCTCGCCCGGCTGCTGGGCGACGAGCTCGGCGGCATCCCCGTCGGGCTGGAGAACGACCTCAACGTGGCGGCGCTCGGTGCCGCGCACCTGGAGGCGGCCGCGGCGGGCACGCCGCGGGCGCGGGTCGACCTGGCGTTCCTCGCGCTCGGCACCGGCCTGGCCGCGGGCCTCGTGCTCGACGGCGAGCTGCGGCGCGGCTTCGGCGGCGCGGCCGGCGAGATCGGGCACGTCCCGGTGGACCCGTCGGGCCCCGTGTGCCCGTGCGGGCAGCGCGGCTGCCTCGAGCTGTACGCGTCCGGGACGGCCGTCGCCCGGCTGTGGCCGGCCCGGACCGGCCGCCCCGCGCCGGTGGAGCTGTTCGAGGCGGCCGAGCGCGGCGTCCCCGGGGCGGTCGAGGCGCGCGACGTCTACGCCTCCGCCGTGGCGGCGGCCGTACGCATGCTGGTCCTCACGGTCGACGTGCGGCACGTGGTGCTCGGCGGCGGCGTCGCGCAGCTCGGGGAGCCGCTCCTCGACGCGGTGCGCGCCGCGCTGGTCCGCGAGTCGCGGGACTCCGGGTTCCTCAGCTCGCTGCGCCTCGCGGACCGCGTCCGGCTCGCCCCGGGCCGCGTGCCCGTGGGCGCCGTCGGCGCCGCCGTCGTGGGACGGACGGTCGCCGGCCGTGCCCCGCTGAACGGGGTGGCGTCGTGACCGCGCGCCGGGCCGGGTCCCTGACCGGTGCCGTGACCGCGGGCCTGCTCACGGTCGCGCTGACCGGTTGCTCCGCGCTCGGCACGGGGGCGGAGCCCGTGGCGCCGGACACGGACCTCACGATGTGGCTGGTCGGCGAGGACACCACGCCCGAGCTCCGCGAGTACCTCGTGCAGAAGTTCGAGGACGAGCACCCGGGCGCGACCCTCACGATCGAGCAGCAGGAGTGGGGCGACCTCGTCGCCAACCTCACGGAGGCGCTGGAGGACCCGGCGACCACGCCGGACGTCGTCGAGATCGGCAACACGCAGTCGCCGACGTTCACCACCACGGGTGCGTTCCGCGAGATCTCGCCGGAGCTGTACGACGAGCTGGGCGGCGACAAGCTGCTGCAGTCGTTCGTCGACGCGGGGTCGGTGGACGGCCGCCACTACGCGCTGCCGTACTACTTCGGCTCGCGGTACGTCTTCTACCGCAAGGACGTGTGGGGCGCGGCGGGGCTCGAGAAGCCGTCGACGCTGGCCGAGTTCGGCGAGTCCGTCAAGGCGCTCACGGACGACGACCACGCCGGGTTCGCGATGGGCGGCCAGGACTGGCGCAACGGCATCTCCTGGGTGTTCGCCGCCGGCGGGGACCTCGCGGTGAAGGAGGGCGACGGCTGGGTCTCGACCCTGTCCGACCCGAAGACCGTCGAGGGCCTCGAGATGTGGCAGGACGTGTACGAGAACGCGTCGTACCTGCCGTCCACGGAGAAGGACGTCGAGTACTGGGACTTCCTCAACGACGGCGTCGAGGAGGCGCCGCCCGCCGCCGCCACGATCATGGCTCCCGCGTGGGCGCGGTGGTCGATCGGCCACCTCGTGCGCAACGACGAGGGCGAGCTGGTGCGCGACGGGATGAAGGACACCGACACGTTCGGCATCTTCGCCCTGCCCGGTCTGGACGGCGGCCTCGCCCCCGTCTTCGCGGGCGGCTCGAACATCGCGGTCTCGGCCACGTCGCCGAGCCCCGAGCTGGCCGAGGACGTGCTGCGCGTCGTCTTCTCCGACGAGTACCAGGAGAAGCTCGCCGCGGCCGGGCTCGGGCCCGCGAACGAGGACGCCCAGGAGCTCATGAAGGGCGACAGGTACGGCCGCCTCATGGTCCGCACGGCCGCCGCGTCGAAGCTCACCCCGCCTGCGC
This sequence comes from Isoptericola sp. NPDC056578, assembly GCF_042793275.1. Lineage (NCBI taxonomy): Bacteria > Bacillati > Actinomycetota > Actinomycetes > Micrococcales > Promicromonosporaceae > Isoptericola > Isoptericola sp. NPDC056578. The sequence goes on along the minus strand of NZ_JBHTVC010000006.1, from coordinate 51,156 downwards.
CCGGGTGGGCCTCGATCGAGGACGCCGGGGTGTACGAGGACCTGTTCGGCCGCATCGCCGACGGCGGTGACGTCGCGACCCTCGCGCAGGAGTTCGACGCCCGCCTCACGCCGATGCTCAACGCGCCCGCGGCGGCCGAGGACTGACCCGTCCGCGTGGAGCGGCGCGGACCACGCACGATGCCGGCACGATGACGGCACGATGACGGCACGACGACGGGATGATGGACCGGATCCCGTACCCGAGAGACTGGAGCCCCCATGGAAGTCGTGATCGCCCCCGCCGAGGAGCTGGCCGTGCTGGCGGCCGACGCGATCGAGGCGTTGTTGCGGCGCAACCCGGCCACCGTGCTGGGGCTGGCGACGGGGTCGAGCCCGCTGAAGGTGTACGACGAGCTCGCGCGTCGCCACCGCGAGGACGGGCTGTCGTTCGCCGACGCCCGGGGCTTCATGCTGGACGAGTACGTGGGCCTGGACGCGGCGCACCCGCAGCGGTACCGCAACGTGATCGAGACGGAGATCGCCTCGCGGGTCGAGTGGCCGGCGGACCAGGTGTCCGGGCCCGACGGGCTGGCGCAGGACATCCCGGCGGCGTGCGCGGCCTATGAGGCGGCGATCACCGACGCGGGCGGGGTGGACCTGCAGCTCCTGGGGATCGGCACGGACGGGCACATCGCGTTCAACGAGCCGGGCTCGTCGCTCGCGTCGCGCACGCGGATCAAGACGTTGACGGCGCAGACGCGGGTGGACAACGCGCGGTTCTTCGGCGACGACGTGGACCAGGTGCCCACCCACTGCCTCACCCAGGGGCTGGGCACGATCATGGCCGCACGGCACCTGGTGCTGCTGGCCACGGGCCGGCAGAAGGCCGAGGCGGTGCACCAGCTCGTGGAGGGTCCGATCTCCGCGATGTGGCCGGGCACGGTGATGCAGCTGCACCCGCACGCGACGGTGCTGGTCGACGACGCGGCGGCCTCCCGGCTGCAGCTCGGGGACTACTACCGCCAGACGTTCGCGTCCAAGCCCGACTGGCAGGGCCTGTGATCCGTGCCCGGATCCGCGGCACGAGGGCCGGCGAGGCGGGGGAGCGTCGGGGGGTGGGTCGTAGACTGCCCGGCATGAGCGATCCCCTCTCCACCCCGCCCGCCGACCCCTCGCAGGACACCGGGGCCGGCACCAGCGTGCTGGAGCGCCCCGACACCCGCGAGCAGGCTGCGGAGCCGGGCGACCACGAGCGCTTCGCGCACTACGTGCGCAAGGAGAAGATCATGGAGTCGGCCCTGTCGGGCAAGCCCGTGATCGCGCTCTGCGGCAAGGTGTGGGTGCCGGGTCGTGACCCGTCGAAGTTCCCGGTGTGCCCGGTCTGCAAGGAGATCTACGACGGCCTCCGCGACCCGCAGGACGGCGAGGGCGGCGAGGGCGACTCCGGCAAGTGAGCGCGCAGCCGCTGAACGAGCCCGAGTCCACCCCCGATCACGACGGTTTCGACCTCTTCGCCGCGGCTGCGGAACCGGCGGCCAAGCCGCTGCCGCAGTCGCCGTCGTCGTCGGCGGCGTCCCACCTCAGCCCGGCGTTCCCGCGCCGCGCGCCGTGGGGCACCGCGTCCAACCTGCGTGCCTGGCAGGCCGAGGCGCTCGAGCTGTACCGCAGGCGTGACCCGCGCGACTTCCTCGCCGTCGCGACCCCCGGCGCCGGCAAGACGACGTTCGCGCTGCGCGTCGCCACCGAGCTGCTCGAGGCGGGCGTCGTGCGCCGCGTGACCGTCGTCGCGCCCACCGAGCACCTCAAGCACCAGTGGGCGGACGCCGCCGCGCGCGTCGGCATCCGCATCGACCCCTCCTTCAAGAACAGCCAGGGTCGGCACGGCTCGCACTACGACGGCGTCGCCCTCACGTACGCCCAGGTCGCCGCCAAGCCGGCCCTGCACCGCGCGCGCACCGATGCGGCGCGCACCCTCGTCATCCTCGACGAGGTGCACCACGGCGGAGACGCGCTGAGCTGGGGCGAGGCCGTCCGGGAGGCGTTCGAGGACGCGACCAAGCGCCTCGCCCTGACGGGCACGCCCTTCCGGTCGGACACGGCGCCGATCCCGTTCGTCACGTACGAGGAGGACCGCGAGGGCATCCGCCGCTCCAAGGCGGACTACACCTACGGCTACGGCGACGCGCTGCGCGACCACGTCGTGCGTCCGGTGCTGTTCATGACGTACTCGGGCAACATGCGCTGGCGCACGAAGGCGGGCGACGAGGTCAGCGCACGCCTCGGCGAGGCGATGACGAAGGACATGCACGCCCAGGCCTGGCGCACCGCGCTGGACCCGAACGGCGAGTGGATCCCGTCCGTCCTCGCGGGCGCGGACAAGCGGCTCACCGAGATGCGTCGTGCCGTCCCCGACGCCGGCGGCCTGGTCATCGCGACGGACCAGACGGACGCCCGCGCGTACGCCGGCCACCTCGCCCGGCTCACCGGCCAGAGCCCGACCGTCGTCCTGTCGGACGACGACGGCGCGAGCGCCCGCATCGACGAGTTCGCGCAGGGCGACTCGCGCTGGATGGTCGCCGTGCGGATGGTGTCCGAGGGCGTGGACGTACCGCGGCTCGCCGTCGGCGTCTACGCCACGAGCACCTCGACGCCCCTGTTCTTCGCGCAGGCCGTGGGCCGGTTCGTGCGCGCCCGCAAGCGCGGCGAGACGGCGTCGGTCTTCCTGCCGAGCGTGCCGCTGCTGCTCGAGCTGGCCAACGGCATGGAGCTCGAGCGCGACCACGCGCTCGACCGCCCGAAGACGGCCGAGGAGCAGGGGATCGAGTACGACCCCGAGGCCGCGCTGCTCGCGGCGGCGAACAAGGAGGAGAAGGCGTCGGGGGAGCTCCTCGGCTCCTTCGAGGCGCTCGAGGCGCAGGCCTCGTTCGACCGGGTGCTGTTCGACGGCGGCGAGTTCGGCACGGGGGCGGACGTCGGTTCCGCCGAGGAGCTGGACTTCCTCGGCCTGCCGGGCCTCCTCGAGGCGGACCAGGTCACCACCCTGCTGCGGCAGCGGCAGGCGCAGCAGGTGCGCGGGCGGGGCGGCGCCACGGCGTCGGAGGCGGCGCTCGAGCAGTCGGAGGCCGAGCACCGCCGCGCCGCCGACCTGCGCAAGGAGCTGTCCAAGCTGGTGTCCGCCTGGGCGCGCAAGAGCAGCACGCCGCACGGCTCCGTGCACAACGAGCTGCGTCGCCGGTGCGGCGGGCCCGAGGTGCCGCTGGCCACCGCCGACCAGCTCACCGCCCGCGTCGAGATGGTGCGCGGCTGGTTCGTCGGACGACGCTGAGCGACGCCGGGAGCAGGGCGCACCTCACAGTGCACTCAGTGCATTGATGCACTGAGTGCACTGTAGGGTCCGAGTCGTGCCCCCGCCGACCGCGAACCCCGCACCCGACCCCACGCCGGACCGCAGGGCCGCCGCCAAGGCGCGCATCCGCCGGGCGATCGTCGACGGTGCCGCGGCTCTCATGGACGAGACCGGTGGCCTCGCCTTCTCGGTCGACGACCTCGCGTCCCGGGCCGACGTGGCCCGCCGCACCGTCTTCAACCACTTCGAGTCGCTCGACGACGTGATCGCCGCGGTCGCCGCCGACGCGTTCGCGAGCATCCACGAGGCCCTCGTCGCCGCGCCCGTCCCCGCGCAGGCCGGAGCGCCGCTCGCGGCCGTGCGTGCGGACCTGGTCGCCGCCGTCCGCCGGGCCGACCTGGTCGGCCCGATGGCGTCGCTCGCGCGAGGGCTCGGCCTGCCGGCCGAGGCGGCAGTCCCTCCGCACCAGACGGTGCTGATCCTGCGCGCGGTGGCCGACGTCGGGCTGTCGCTGACCGCCGACCTGCGCCGCCGCCACCCGGGTGTCGACCCCGTCGACGTCGAGCTCGAGGTCGCCCGCGTCACCAGCGGCCTCGTCGTGCTCAGCCACCACTGGTACACCACCACCGGTGGCGCCACCGGCCACCGCGCACGCGCGGTCTGGTCCGACCTGATCCTCCGGCTCGACGCTGCGCCGGCAGCCCCCACGCACGCTCCGGAAGGACATCATGGCTGAGCTGCTCTACCGCCTCGGACGCTTCGCGTCCCGGCGCACCAAGACCGTGTTCGCCGCATGGATCGCCGTCCTCGCGCTCGCCGGTGCGGGGTTCGCCGCCGGGGCCGGGACGCTGAGCGACAGCTTCACGATCCCCGGCACGCCGACGCAGGAGGTCACCGACCACCTCGCCGACGAGCTGCCCGAGGCCGCGGGCGGGGCCGGGACGGTCGTGCTGAGCACGGACGACGGCGCGGAGTTCACCGCCGACCAGGAGAAGGCCCTGGGCGAGGTCCTCACCGGGGTGACCGATCTCGACGGCGTCCAGGGTGCCGTCGACCCGTTCACCACCGAGGCGGACCGGCAGGAGCAGGCCGACCAGCTCGCCGACGGCGAGCAGCAGATCGCGGACGGGCGCGACCGGCTCGCGGCCGGCCGGGACCGGCTCGCGGCGGGTCAGCAGCAGCTCGACGACGCCCGCGCCCAGCTCGAGGCCGGTCAGGACCAGCTCGACGACGCCCGCGCCCAGCTCGAGGCCGGTCAGGACCAGCTCGACGACGCCCGTGCGCAGGCGGAGGCCGCCGGCCAGGTCGAGCTCGCCGCCCCGCAGCTCGACGCCCGGCAGGAGCAGCTCGACGCCGGCCTCGCAGAGCTCGGCACGCAGCAGGACACCCTCGACGAGAAGGCTGCGGAGCTCGAGGACGGCGCCGCCGAGCTCGACGAGCAGGCCGCCCGGCTCGACCAGGGCAAGGAGCTGCTCGAGCTCGCCTCGGGGATCACGCTGGTGTCCGACGACGGCTCCACCGCCGTGGCCACGGTGATGTTCACCGACGACCTGATGTCCGTCCCCCAGGAGACCAAGGACGCCGTCATCGGCGCCATCGAGGACGGGGTGGCGGACGTCGACGGGGTGGGCGTGGAGCTCGGGTCCGACATCGCGCAGGAGACGCCGTCGGTCGTGGGTCCGGGCGAGGTCGTCGGCCTCGTCGTCGCGGCCGTCGTGCTCGTCATCATGCTCGGCACCTTCATCGGCGCGGGCCTGCCGCTGCTCACCGCGCTCGTCGGCGTCGGGGTCGCGGCGATGGGCGCCCTGGCGTTCTCGGGCGTCGTGCAGATGTCGTCCGTGACGCCGGTGCTCGGCCTCATGCTCGGCCTCGCCGTCGGCATCGACTACGCGCTGTTCATCGTCAACCGCCATCGCCACCAGCTCAAGGACGGGTACGAGGTCCGCGAGTCGGTGGCGCTCGCCAACGGCACGTCGGGCAACGCCGTCGTGTTCGCAGGCGCGACGGTGGTCATCGCCCTGCTCGCGCTGAACGTCACCGGCATCCCGTTCCTCGGCCTCATGGGCACCGTCGGCGCGGCCTCGGTCGCGGTCGCCGTGCTGGTCGCGGTGACGCTCACCCCGGCGCTGCTGTCGGCCATCGGCATGCGGATCCTCAGCCGCAAGGAGCGGGCGCGCCTGGCGGCGTCCGACCCGTCGGACGGCAGGGCCACGCACGCGCACGACGCCGGACACGCGGCGGCGCGGTCCCCGAAGCCGGTGAAGCCGATGCGGACCTCCGTCGCGGTGGGCCGTGTGGTGCTCGGCGTCGCGATGCTCGGCGTCGTCGCCGTCCCGGCGCTCGACCTGCGGACCAACCTGCCGGACGGGTCCTCGGCCCCCGAGGACTCCACGTCCTACGCGGCGTACACGACGGTCGCCGACAAGTTCGGCGCCGGTGTGAACGGGCCGCTGCTCGTGGTCGCGGACGTTCCGGACGCGGTCACCGAGGACACGGAGGTCGCGACCCAGCTCGCGCTCGCCCAGCAGCTCGCCGCGCAGGACGACGTCGTCGCGGTCGCGCCGGCGGGGACGTCGGAGGACGGCTGGACGCTCGCGTTCCAGGTGGTGCCGGCCGAGGGGCCGACGAGCGCGTCCACCGAGCAGCTCGTGCACACCCTGCGCGGCCTGTCCCCGCTCGCCGTCGACGTGCAGGGCGCGGGCGACGCGTCCGTGACGGGCGATGTCCAGATCGGCGTCGCCGGGGCGGCGTCGGGCAACATCGACATCTCGGAGAAGCTGTCCGACGCGTTGCCGCTCTACCTCGGCGTGGTCATCGGGCTGTCGTTGCTGATCCTCGTCGTCGTGTTCCGGTCGATCCTGGTGCCGGTCATCGCGACCCTCGGGTTCGTGCTGTCGTACTTCGCGGCCCTCGGCGGCGTCGTGGCCATCTACCAGTGGGGCTGGCTCGCCGACGTCTTCGGGGTCCACCAGCCCGGGCCGATCCTCAACTTCCTGCCCACGATCCTCGTCGGCATCCTCTTCGGCCTGGCCATGGACTACATGCTGTTCCTCGGCTCGGGCATGCGGGAGGCGTACGCCCACGGCGCGCCCGCGCGCCTCGCCGTCGCGCAGGGCTTCCGCGCCGGCCGCTCGGTGGTCACGGCGGCGGCGATCATCATGATCTCCGTGTTCGGCGGGTTCGTCTTCGCCGAGGACGCGATGATCCGGTCGATCGGTTTCGCGCTCGCGTTCGGCGTCCTCGTGGACGCGTTCGTCGTGCGGATGCTCGTGGTTCCGGCGCTCATGCACCTGCTGGGCGACGCCGCGTGGTGGCTGCCGCGCCGGCTGGACCGCATCCTGCCGGACGTGGACGTCGAGGGCGCCTCGCTCGAGCGTCGGCACCCGCACGTCGCGCAGGGCGAGTCGGAGGACGGCGACCGGGAGCCGGCCCCCGCGTCGGCCGTCAGCCGAGACTGAGCTCGACCGTCGGGATCGCGGGGTCGCCGGCCGAGAGCCGGCGGCCGCCGCGCGGCAGCTCCGCGCGGGCCTGGAGGTGGTGGCGGGCCGCGTTCTGCACGCCGTAGGCGCCCACCCAGCGCGAGTCGACGGCGCCGTCCACGACGAGCGGCACGAGGAGGCTGCGCAGGTCGGGGCGCTCGCCGTCGGCGGGCTCGTCGGTCTGCTCCCCGTGCAGGGAGCCGCCGTCCTCGGGGGACCAGGCCACGACCAGGTCGTCCGGACCCGTGACGAGGACTTCTTCGACGGCGCGCCCGTCGGGCCCGTAGCGGCGCGCCGCACCCTTGCGGCCGCCCTGGCTCGTCTTGTGCGCGGACGCCTTCGCCACGGGCTGCAGCACGCCGGAGGGGTCGGCGCGGGCGACGAGCTTGTAGACCATGCCGCAGGTGGGTGCGCCGGAGCCGGTGACGAGCGACGTCCCGACGCCGTAGACGTCCACGGGCATCGCCGCGAGCCCGGCGATCGCGTGCTCGTCGAGGTCGGACGTCACGACGATCTTCGTGCCGGTGGCCCCCAGGTCGTCGAGCTGGCGTCGCACCTCGACGGCGAGGACGCCGAGGTCGCCCGAGTCGAGGCGGACCGCGCCGAGCGACGTGCCGCCCGCGGCGATCGCGTTCTCGACGCCGCGCCGCACGTCGTAGGTGTCGACCAGCAGGGTGGTGCCCGACCCGAGCGACGCGATCTGCGAGTCGAAGGCCGAGCGCTCGTCGTCGTGCAGGAGCGTGAACGCGTGCGCCGCGGTGCCGATGGTGTCGAGCCCGTACCGCATGCCCGCCTCGAGGTTCGACGTGCCCGTGAAGCCGCCGACGACGGCGGCGCGCGCGGCTGCGACGGCGGCCTGCTCGTGGGCGCGCCGGGAGCCCATCTCGAGCACCGGGCGGTCCACGGCGGCGCTGGTCATCCGCGACGCGGCGGACGCGATGGCCGAGTCGTAGTTGAGGATCGACAGGATCAGCGTCTCGAGCAGCACCGCCTCGGCGAACGTGCCCTCGACCTGCAGCACCGGCGAGCCCGGGAAGAAGATCTCGCCCTCCGCGTAGCCCTGGATCGACCCCGTGAAGCGGTAGCCGCGCAGGAAGTCGAGGGTCCGGTCGTCGACGACGCCGGCGCGTTCGAGGTACGCGAGCTCGGCGTCGCCGAATCGGAAGTGGGCGAGCGCCTCGAGGATGCGTCCCGTGCCCGCGAGCACGCCGTACCGCCGGCCGGCGGGCAGCCTCCGCGTGAACACCTCGAAGACGCAGTGCCGGTGCGCGGTGCCGTCCGCGAGGGCCGCCTGCAGCATCGTCAGCTCGTACCGGTCGGTGAGGAGGGCGACCGAGGGGCGGACGGACGGGAGCGGGGCGGCCGGCACGGCCTGCAGCGACGGGGCGGCGCCGCCCCGGGGCTCGTCGGTCATGGGGACACGGTAGGGCTCCTGCGCTGGTCCGGCAGGGCGAGGCCCGCCAGTCGGACGGTCGACGACCGCCGGTCGGCTGTGCCTAGGGTGGGCGGGTGAACGGGCAGACGACGACGCGCGCGGCGATCTCCGCGACGACGGCCGCGAGGATTGCCGTGACGACGGCAGCCGCGGCGACCGAGGTGGAGCGCGAGACGCGGTCCGACGCGGCGACGGCCGTCGCGGACCCGTGGGTGACGATCGTGTGGAACGACCCGGTGAACCTCATGTCGTACGTGAGCTACGTCTTCGAGAGCTACTTCGGCTACCCGCCGGCGAAGGCGCAGAAGCTGATGCTGCAGGTGCACCACGACGGGCGCGCCGTCGTGTCGTCGGGCCCGCGCGAGCGGATGGAGGTGGACGTGCAGGCGATGCACGGGTTCGGGCTGTGGGCCACGCTGCGGCAGTCGGGCTCGTCCGACGGCGGTACGACCGACGGAGGCGCGGCATGACGCCGTTCCGGTCCGCGCCGGCGGGCTACGTCGCCCGGTGGGACGACGTCGAGCGCGAGGTGCTCGGGCGGGTCGCGCGGGACGTCGCCGAGCTGGTGCGCGCGGAGTCGGGGCTGGAGCCGGGCATCGAGGTCGGCGACGGCGTCGCGTTCACCGGCGTCGCACGGGTGCCGCAGGACCCGGCGGTACAGCGCCTGCTGCCCGACGCGCACCAGGAGGATGCCGACGTCGCCGCCGAGTTCCGGCACCTGACGCAGACGGACCTGGCGGCCGGGAAGGTGGCCCGCCTCGTCGCGTTCGCCGACGCGATCGACTCCCCGGACGTGCTCCCGGACGACCCGCGGGACGGGGCGGAGCTCGTCGTGCCGCGCGAGTCGGCGCAGGACTTCGCGGGCGCGCTGACCGACGTGCGGCTCGTCCTCGCCGAGCGGCTGGGGCTAGTCGACGACGCGGACGTCGAGTCCCTGCACGACGACGTCCTGGCCGGCATCGACGACGACACCGAGGACGACGAGACCGACGACGCCGACGACGACCCGGACGACGCCGACGACGCCCCGGACGAGTACGCCGGCTGGGAGCGGGTCGGGCTGTCCGGCCGGGAGCGGCGGTACTGGGGCGGGGTGTTCGTGGCCGCGGGGTTCGCGCAGGAGTCGCTGGTCGACGAGATGCTCGCGGACCTGAGGGCCGGGCGCGCGCGGGACTGACCGCGCGACGCCGGCCGCGTCGGCGTGACGGCCGGCGCGTCACCGCAGGCCGGGGCGTCGCTGTGGCGGGCGCCACGCCGTGTCGCCGCTCACTCCCCGGGGTCGTGACGGTCCGTCGCGACTAGGCTTCCTCGCGTGAACGACGCCCCCATCGGGATCTTCGACAGCGGCGTCGGCGGGCTGACCGTCGCGCGCTCCATCCTCGACCAGCTTCCCCACGAGCAGGTGCTCTACCTGGGGGACACGGCGAACAGCCCGTACGGGCCGAAGCCGCTCGCCGCCGTGCGCGCGATGGCGCTCGCGGTGATGGACCGGCTCGTCGACGAGGGCGTGAAGATGCTGGTCATCGCCTGCAACTCCGCCACCGCGGTGGCACTGCCCGACGCCCGCGAGCGGTACACCGTGCGGCGCGGCATCCCCGTCGTCGAGGTGATCCGGCCCGCCGCCCGGCGCGCGGTGCTCACGTCGAGGACGGGGCGCATCGGCGTCATCGGCACCAAGACCACCATCGACTCGCGGGCGTACGACGACGCGTTCCACGTGACGCCGGGGCTGGAGATCACCACGCAGGCGTGCCCGGACTTCGTGCCGCTCGTGGAGCGCGGGCTGACCTCGGGCCCGGAGGTGCTGGAGGTGGCCCACCGCTACCTCGACCCGGTGAAGGCCGCGGGCGTCGACACGCTCGTCCTCGGCTGCACGCACTACCCGCTGCTGGCAGGCGCCGTCTCCTACGTGATGGGCGAGGACGTCACGCTGGTCTCCAGCGCCGAGGAGACGGCCAAGGACGTGTACCGCAACCTCGTGCAGCACGGCCTCGAACGCTCGCCCGGCGCGCCCGCTCCGGTGCACCGGTTCCTCGCCACCGGGGAGCCCGAGCCGTTCGAGCGGCTCGCGCGCCGGTTCCTGGGGCCGGAGGTGACCCTGGTGGAGGCCGCATGAGGCTCGTCACCGTGGGGGTCTCGGGGTCGTTCCCGGGCCCGGCGTCGCCCGCGTCCGCCTATCTCCTGCAGGCGCACGACGGCGAGCGGGACTGGAACGTGCTGCTCGACCTCGGCAACGGGGCGCTCGGCGCCCTGCAGCGCCACGTCGACCCGCTCGACCTGGACGCCGTCGCGTTGTCCCACCTGCACCCCGACCACTGCGCGGACCTGTCCGGGCTGTACGTGTACCTGCGCTACCACCCGGAGCGGGGCGGCACCCGCACCGGCGTCGGGCGGCGGCTGCCCGTGCTCGGGCCGAGCACGACGGCGGACCGGGCCGCGGCGATGTACGGCCTCGCGCCCGGCGAGTCGATGGACGGCGAGTACGACGTGCGCGCCTGGCGGCCCGGCGTCGCAGTGCACGTCGGGCCGTTCGAGCTGGAGTCCTTCGCGGTGTACCACCCGGTCGAGGCGTACGGCATCCGCGTGACGGGGCCGTCGTCGGTGCGCCCGGGGGAGCGGGTCACGCTCGTCTACTCCGGCGACACGGACGCGTGCGACGGCCTGGTCGCCGGCGCCCGCGGGGCGGATCTCTTCCTGTGCGAGGCGGCGTTCCAGGAGGGGCGCGACGACGGCGTCGAGCGCGGCATCCACCTCACCGGCCGGCGGGCGGGCGAGGCCGCCGCGGCCGCCGGGGTGCGGAGCCTGCTGCTCACGCACCTGCCGGTGTGGAACGCGCCGGACGTCGCCGTGGCCGAGGCCCGGTCGGCGTACGACGGTCCCGTCGCGGTGGCGACGGCCGGCGGGGTGCACGAGCTGTGAGCGGTAATCTCGGGGCCGTGAACGACGCCTCCGCCCCCGCCTCCCCGACGTCGCCGGCGACCCGGCCCGCCTGGCCCGCCGCCGTCTGCGACCTCGTGTGCGTGCTCGTGTTCACCGTGGTGGGCACGCTCAGCCACGACACCGCGGGCGTCGGGCACGTCGCGCTCGTCGGGCTGCCGTTCGTCGTGGGGCTCGCCGTCGGCTGGCTCGCGACGCGCGCCTGGCGCGCCCCCGCGCAGGTGTGGCCCACCGGCGTGGCCGTGTGGTTCGCCACCGTCGTGCTGGGCCTGGTGCTGCGGCCCGTGCTCGGCATCGGCGGCGTCGAGACGGCGTTCGCGATCGTCACCGCCGTCTTCCTGGGCGTGACCATGCTGGGCTGGCGCGCCCTCGCGTCCCTCGCCGCCCGCCGTCGCACCACTCGTTGATCTAGTCGGCGATCTCGTCAGCCGAGGGCTTCGGCGACCGCCGGGGCGAGGGCGCGGAACGCCTTGCCGCGGTGGCTGATGGCGTTCTTCTCCGCCGGGGTGAGCTCGGACGACGTGCGCGTGCCGGGCGTGCCGTCGGCGGCCGGGGTCTGCTCGACGGGCACGTGGATCGGGTCGTAGCCGAAGCCGTGGCTCCCGCGCGGGGCGCGCACCAGGGTGCCGGGCATCTCGCCGAGGCACACCTCCTCGCGGCCGTCCGGGGTCACGAGCGCGGCCGCGCAGACGAACGCCGCCGCACGGTGCTCGTCGTGCACGTCGGCCAGCTGGTCGAGGAGGAGGCGGAGGTTCGCCTCGTCGTCGCCGTGCCGGCCCGACCAGCGGGCCGAGAAGATCCCGGGCGCGCCGCCCATGACGTCCACGCTCAGGCCGGAGTCGTCCGCGACGGCGGGCAGCCCGGTCGCGCGGGCCAGCGCGCGCGCCTTGATGAGCGCGTTCTCGACGAACGACACGCCGTCCTCGACGGGCTCCGGGGCGCCGAGCTCGCCCGCCGTCACCACGGCGTCGTCGGGCAGGGCGTCCAGGCCCGGCTGGTCGCGCAGGATGGCGCGCAGCTCCACGAGCTTGCCGCGGTTGTGCGTGGCCAGCACGAGGCGGGCGCCGGCGGGGACCGTCACGCCGGTGGTCGCGTCCGGGGTCGCGTCGGCCATCGTCACAGCTCCTGCGCCAGCGCGGCGCGCTGGATCTCGGTGAGGTCGGCCGTGCCCGCGACGGCGAGGTCGAGGAGGGCGTCGAGCTCGGCGCGGTCGAACGGCGCGTGCTCCGCGGTGCCCTGCACCTCGACGAACGTGCCCGAGCCCGTCGTCACGACGTTCATGTCCGTCTCGGCCCGCACGTCCTCGACGTAGGGCAGGTCGAGCATCGGGGTGCCGTCGATGATGCCGACGCTCACGGCCGCGACGGAGTCCGTGAGGACCTTCTTGCCGCCGGTGACGTGGCCGTGGCGGGTGCCCCACGCGACGGCGTCGGCGAGCGCGACGTACGCGCCCGTGATGGCCGCGGTGCGGGTGCCGCCGTCGGCCTGCAGCACGTCGCAGTCGAGGACGATCGTGTTCTCGCCGAGCGCGGTCACGTCGACGACGGCGCGCAGCGCGCGGCCGATGAGCCGGGAGATCTCGTGCGTGCGGCCGCCGATCTTGCCCTTGACGGACTCGCGCTGGCTGCGGTCGTTGGTGGCGCGGGGGAGCATCGCGTACTCGGCGGTCACCCAGCCCTCGCCGGAGCCCTTCTTCCAGCGCGGCACGCCCTCGGTGAACGACGCCGTGCACAGCACGCGGGTCTTGCCGAACTCCACCAGCACGGAGCCCTCGGCGTTCTCGGTCCAACCACGCGTGATGGTCACGGGGCGGAGCTGGTCGGGCGTGCGGCCGTCGGCGCGCAGCACGGCCTCGGAAGCGGGGGAAGTCATGCGGCCACCCTATGCGAGCCGCACGTAGGGTTGTCCGGTGCAGCTCACCGCCACGGACCTCGCGTTCGCCTATCCCGGCCGCCCGGTGCTCGACGGCGTGAGCCTGCGCGTCTCCGACGGCACCCGTCTCGGCGTGGTGGGGGAGAACGGGTCCGGCAAGTCGACGCTGCTGCACCTCCTGGCCGGCGGGCTCAAGCCCGCGCGCGGTGAGCTCCGGCGCAAGGGGAGCGTCGCGCTGGTGGAGCAGGAGCTCGCGACCTCGGCGGGGGAGACCGTGGGCGACCTCGTGCGGCGCACGCTCGCCGACCTGCGCGCGCTCGCCGCCGAGATCGAGAAGGAGGCCGCGGGCTTCGACCACGAGACGGGCGACCTGCGGCGGCTGTCCGGGCTCCTGGCGCGCGCCGAGCACCTGGCCGCGTGGGACGCGGACCGGCGCGTCGACGTCGCGCTCACCCGCCTCGGCGCGGTGCGCGACCCCGACCGGCGCCTCGACACCCTGTCCGTGGGTCAGCGGTACCGGGTGCGCCTCGCGTGCCGGCTCGCGGAGCGGGCCGACCTGCTGCTCCTGGATGAGCCCACCAACCACCTCGACGACTCCGCGATCGAGTTCCTCACCGGTGAGCTGGTCGCCTGGCACGGCGGCGTGGTGGTCGTGACGCACGACCGTGAGCTGCTCGACGACGTGGCCACCGCCATCCTCGACCTCGACCCGTCGATGGACGGCAAGCCGGTGCTGTACGGGCAGCCGGGCTACCTCGCGTACCGGTTCGCGAAGAACCAGGCGCTGCACCGGTGGCGGCAGCGCTACCGCGCGGAGCAGGAGCGCGCCCGGGTGCTCGCCGAGCGGCTGGACGCGTCGTACGAGGGGCTGTCGGACGAGTGGCGGCCGCCCAAGGGGTCGCAGAAGCACCGCCGCGCCACGCGGGCCCGCATCCACGTCAAGGCCGCCGACCGGCTGATCGAGAAGCTCGAGGCCGAGGCCGTCGAGGTCCCCGTGCCGCCCGCGCGCCTCGCGTTCCCGGACCTGCCGTCGATGTCGCCCGGCTGGGACCCGGGCGACCCGCTCGTCGAGCTCCGGTCCCCGCGGGTCGTGGCGGAGGACGGCGACCGGGCGGGCACCGTCCGCGTCGACCTGCCAGGCACGCGCGTCGCGGTGCCGCCGTCGGGTCGCCTGCTGGTCGTCGGCCCCAACGGGTCGGGCAAGTCGACGCTGCTCGCGGCGCTCGCGGGCCGGGTACCGCTGGCCCGCGGCACCCGGTCGGTCACGCCGGGCGCGAGGCTGGGCGTCGTCGTCCAGGAGGCGACGGCCCCGGAGGGCCTCGCCGGGACGACGACGGGCGACGGCGCGGCGCCGACGGGCTTCGACGCCTACGCGGCCGAGGCGCTGGGCCTGCTGGAGCGCGGCGAGCTGGACCCGGAGCACGTCGTGCCCGTGGCGGCGCTCGGGCTGCTGAGCGAGGAGGACCTCGAGCGGCCGCTCGCGGAGCTGTCGGCCGGGCAGCGGCGCCGGTTCGAGGTCGCGCGGGCGCTGCTGCACGCGCCGCACCTGCTCCTGCTCGACGAGCCGACCAACCACCTGTCCGTGGACCTCGTGGACGAGCTGACCCGGGCCCTGGTCGCCACCCCCGCCGCCGTCGTCGTCGCCACCCACGACCGGCGCATGCGTGCCGACCTCGCGGACTGGCCGGTGCTCGACCTCGGCTCCTGACGCCCGGTTGGCGCCTCGCCGACGTCACGCATAACCTGCTCGTTATCCGTGACAGCGACGAGGGGACGACGACGTGCCGCACCGGTTCCAGACGGCCGACCGACTGAGGGTGTTCGTGCACGGCGCCGGCGGGATCGGGCTGTACGCCGCCGCGCGGCTCGCGCAGGCGGGGCACGAGGTGACGCTCAAGGGCCGCGCGGCCACGGTCGAGGCCCTGCGCGACGGCGAGCTGCGCGTGCTGCGCGACGGCGCCGCCACCGCGGCCCCCGGTGTCCGCGCGGTGGACCGGGTGCCGCACGAGGCGCCGTTCGACCTCGTCGTCGTGGCGACCAAGTCGTGGCAGGTGGCCGACGCCGCCCGCGAGCTCGCGCCGGCGGTCGGCCCCGGCACCCGGGTGCTCACGACACAGAACGGCGTCGACGCGCCCGCCCGGCTCGCCGCGCACCTGCCGGCGGAGGCGGTGCTGGCCGGGACCGTCGTCGTCATCGCCCGCCGGGTGGAGCCCGCGGTGGTCGAGGTCGTCGGCAGCGAGGCGACCGTCACGGTCGGCTCGACGGCGCGCGCCGAGGCCGACGTCGCGGACCTGCGCGTGCTCGCCGCCCTCGAGGGTGCGGGGATCGGCGCCCGGTGGACCGGCGACGTCACCAGCGCGCTCTGGAAGAAGCTCGCGCTCATCGCCTCGTACGGCGGCGTCGGGGCGCTCGCGGGCGCGACCGTCGGCGAGACCCGCGCCACCCCCGAGACCCGCGCCCTGGTGGAGGCCGCGATGCGGGAGGTGCTCGCCGTCGGCAACGCCGAGGGGGCCCGCCTCGACGAGGCCGACCTCGCGGACCTCCTGCGCACGTACGAGTCCGGCTTCGCGCCCGGCACCACCGCCTCGATGCAGCGTGACCTCGCCGAGGGGCGGCCGTCGGAGCTGGCGGACCAGAGCGGGGCCGTCGTGGCGCACGCCGAGGCCGCGGGCGTCGACGTCCCCGTGCACCGCACGATCTACGCCTCCCAGCTCCCGCGCGAGCGCGCCGCGCGGCGGGCGGCAGCGTCGTGAGCGGTGTCGTCCGCGGTGTCGTGAGCGGCGGGCACGGCGTCCCGACCCTCTCGCTCACGTGCGTGACCGGGCTGGTGAACGAGTGGGGCGCCGTGCCGCAGCGCGTCTCGTCCCGGCCGTGGGACGGGTACCCGGGCGCGGCCTCGGCGGAGCGGCGGCTGCTCGCGGAGGAGTGGGGCGCCGCGCGGGACGGCGGCCCGGCGCCCGACGACGCGGCGGTCGTCGCGGCCGCGGAAGCCGTCCACCCCGTGTTCGCGGCGACCCGGCCGGCCGAGCGCGCGCGGCTGCTGGACGCGCTGGTGTCGTCGCTCGGTCTCGTCCCGCGGGTCGAGGTGCACGGGGCGGACGACCTCGCGCTGGGGTGGGCCGTGCCCCGGCGGGGAGATCGCCTGACGGCGGCGCTGGTCGTCGCGCTGCTGCCCGCGCCCGCGGGCCCGCACGCGGCCCGTGCGCCGCGCCTGGGCACGTGCGGCGCGGACCGCTGCGCGGACGTGTTCGCCGATGTCTCGCCCCGGCAGGACCGGGCGTACTGCTCGCCGCGCTGCCAGGCCCGCGAGCGGGCGCGCGCCCGGCGCGCGGGGGCTCGCGAGCCGTTCGCCGGACCGGCTCAGCGCGTCCGGTAGCGCGCGTAGATCAGACCGTTGGCGAAGGGGCGCTCCTGGACCAGGTCGAGGTCGAGCTGCACGCCGTCGGGGAAGAACCGGGTACCGCCGCCCACGACGCTCGTGGTGACGAACAGGTGGTACTCGTCCACCAGGCCGGCCCGGATCGCCTGCGCGGCGAGGTTCGGGCCGTCGACGGTGAGGTCGTGGTCGGACTCGGCCTTGAGCCTGCGGACGGCCTCCGGGTCGAAGGTCCGCTCGATCCGGGTCCGCGCGCTGGACACCGTCTCGAGCGTGGTGGAGTACACGACCTTGTCGGTCGCCTGCCACTCGCGGGCGAACTGCGCGATGTGCGGGGGCAGGTCGGGGTCGGCGTCGGCGGTCTCCCAGAAGACCATCGTCTCGTACATCCGCCGGCCGTAGAGGTACGTGCCGACGTCGCGGAAGACGTCGCTGACGAACAGGTGCACCTCCGGGTCCTCCGCGGCCGCGCCGAGGTCGCCGTCGGCCGCTTTCGCGTAGCCGTCGAGCGAGGTGATCATCGAGTAGACGAGCCGTCCCATGCGAGTCCTCCGGTCCCCGGCGCCGATGCGGCGTCGCGGGGGGTGAGACCAGCGCGGGGCCGGGAACTCATCGCGTGACCGGTGCGGCGGGCAATCGCCGGTCCGCCCAGAGCGCGGCGAGCGCGAGCAGGAGGAACATCGCGGCGACGAGCCCGGCGTTGACCAGGGCGCGGGCCAGGCCCAGCTCGCCGACGTCGAGGAACGGGTACGGGTACCAGCCGACGACGGCGCCCCGCACGAACGTGTAGGCGATCCAGGCGAGCGGCCCGACGACGGACCAGCCCACGGTGCGCGCGTCGACCCGCGGCCGCGGGCCGGCGAGCAGCCACACGACCACCGCGAGCACGGGAGACGCCAGGTGCAGCAGCACGTTGGACAGCTGGCCCGCTTGTGTGAGCCCCGGCACCGTGCCTGCCAGGACGGTGTTGTAGACGATGCCGGTGACGACGATGCACAGCAGGGCGTCGAGACGGGCGACGCGCAGCAGGCGGCCGTCGCGGGCCGGGTCGAGCGCGAGGAGCACGGACACGACGCCGATGCCGACGTTCGACAGGATCGTGAAGTAGGAGAACAGCCGCACGAGCCGCTCGGCCGTGGTGCCCGCGGCGCCCGGCCCGTCGACCACGGCGATGACGAGCTCCATGAGGACTCCGCCGAGAGCGGGGACGGCGACGAGCAGGTGACCGACCGACGCCGCCCGCCGGTTCACGACAGTCGTCCCACCCAGGCCATCGCCTGCTTCACGATCGTGCCCTGGCCGTGGATCATCTCCGCCTGCACGGTGTCGCTGCACGCCTCCTCGGGGGTGAGCCACGCGAGGTCCAGCGCGTCCTGCTGCGGGCGGCAGTCGCCTGTCACCGGGACGACGTAGGCCAGGGACACGGCGTGCTGGCGGGGGTCGTGGTACGGCGTGATGCCGGGGGTGGGGAAGTACTCCGCGACCGTGAACGGCTGGGGCGACGGCGGGACCTGCGGCAGCGCGACCGGGCCGAGGTCCTTCTCGATGTGTCGCAGCAGCGCGTCGCGCACCCGCTCGTGGTAGAGCACGCGACCGGAGACGAGGGCCCGCGTCATCGTGCCGAGCGGGGTGACGCGCAGCAGCAGCCCGACGGCGACCACGTCGCCGGAGTCGTCCACGCGCACGGGCACGGCGTCGACGTAGACGAGCGGGAGCTGCGCCCGCACGGCGGCGAGGTCCTCCGGGCTGAGCCAGCCCGCGGGCTGCGGCTCGTCGCGGTAGAACTCGTCGTCGGGGGGAAACTCGGCCGTGTCCGTCACACGTCGTTTCTACCAGCCCGGACGGCGCGCCAGCGCGCGGGCAGGCCGCGGCGGGAATACTCGGGGCGGCGCCGATGCTGTGCCGAGGAGACCCCCATCGGAAGGACACCCATGGCCACCGTCGAGCTCACCGACGACACGTTCGAGAAGACCGTCACCGACAACGACATCGTGCTGGTCGACTTCTGGGCCGAGTGGTGCGGCCCGTGCAAGCAGTTCGGTCCCGTCTTCGAGGCCTCGTCCGAGGAGAACACGGACGTGGTGCACGCGAAGCTCGACACCGAGGCCCACCAGCGCATCGCCGCCGCCGCGGGCGTGAGCGCCATCCCGACGCTCATGGCGTTCCGCGAGGGCGTGCTCGTCTTCAACCAGGCCGGCGCGCTGCCCGCGCCCGCGCTCAAGCAGGTCGTCGAGGCCGTCAAGGGCCTCGACATGGACGACGTGCGCGCCCAGATCGCCGCCGCGAACAACGGTTCGCCGCAGGCCTGATCGCCGCACCACCCGCAGCACACGCGACGGCCGCCCCGGGATCCCCGGGGCGGCCGTCGTGCGTCGCCTAGACTGACCGGCGCTCGGCCGGAGTGATGGAATTGGCAGACATGCGGCGTTTAGATCGCCGTGCCCTCAGGGCGTGCGGGTTCGACCCCCGTCTCCGGCACCCGGGCCCTCCCGACGCGGTCAGCCGCCGAGGGGAGCGGCCGTCCCGTGCTCGTCGCCGAGCCTGTCCGCGATCCGCACCAGGTCGCGCAGGTCGTCCGCGTCGAGGCGGTCGGCGAACCGCCGGCGGACGGACTCCAGGTGGGTCGGCGTCGCGTCGCGCAGCGCCTCGCGACCTGTCGCCGTGAGCGAGAGCAGGCAGCCCCGGCCGTCCGCGGGGTCGGGCGCCCGGGCGATGAGCCCCCGGCTCTCCATGCGGCTCGCGTGCCGCGACAGCCTGCTGCGCGACCACCCCATCTTCGTGGCCTGCTCGTGCAGCGTGCTGGTGGTCCCCGGTCGCTCGACCAGCGTGCTCAGCACCTCGTAGTCGGGCTCCGAGAGGCCGGTGCCGGCGAGGTCGCGCGCGGTGTCCGCGCGGACGGAGGTCGTCATCCGCCGGAAGGCCCGCCAGGCACGTTCCTGGTCTTCGTCGAGCCAGGGTGCGGCCGACCCGGGCCGCCGGTCTCGCGAAGTCGTTGACATGTCATCATCCTAGGACCTAGGTTCATTGACATGTCAACGAATTCGGTGCGCATCATGCTCCTCACCTGCAGCACCCGGCCCACGGCCCTCGGGCCGGCGGTCGCGGAGTGGTTCGGCCGCACCGTCGCGCCGCTCGCGGAGGACCTCGGCGTCGAGCTGGTCCCCGTGTCGCTGGGGGAGCTCGACCTGCCGCTCCTCGACGAGGAGGAGCATCCGTCGTCGGGCGTCTACCGGCATCGGCACACTCGGGAGTGGAGCGCGCTGGTGGACTCGGTGGACGGTGTCGTCGCTGTGACGCCGGAGTACAACTTCGGCATGCCGGCCACGCTCAAGAACGCGCTGGACTACCTCGGCCGGGAGTGGGCCTGGAAACCGATCGGCTTCGTCAGCTACGGCAACACGTCGGCCGGGACCCGCTCCGTCCAGCACGCCAAGCAGGTCGTGACCACGCTGCGGCTCGTGCCGCTCGGCGCGACCGTCGCGCTCCGGATCGGGGACGCCGTCGTGGACGGCCGGGTCCGGCCCGACGCGCGGTGGGACGGCGCGGCCGCCCGGGTGCTCGGCGAGGTCGCCCGGCTGGCCCAGGCGCTGCGTCCGCTGCGAGAGGCGGCGGACGACGATGCCGTCGAGGGGCCGGTGCCCGGCTCCTACCTCCGGCGCCTCACGCCCGGCGACGCCGCCGAGGTGGTGGTGCTCCAGCGCTGCTGCTGGGTCGACGAGGCGCTGGCGAACGACACCCTGGCGCTGGGCCCCCTGCACGAGAGCCTCGACGACGTGCGTGGCTGGCTGACCGAGTGGCGCACGACCGGGCTGTGGCGCGACGGGCGGCTGCTCGGGATGGTCCGCACCCGGCACGACGACGGCACCGTGCACGTGGGCCGCCTCGCCGTCGTCCCCGACCTGCGTCGCGCCGGCGTCGGTCGATGGCTGCTGCGCCGTGCGCAGGCCGACCTCGATCCGGGTCTCGAGCGGGTGGTGCTCAGCACCGGCGCGCGCAGCGAGAGCAACCTCCGCCTCTACGAGAGCGAGGGGTTCGCGCGCGAGGGCGGGGCCGTGGACGGCGTCGTCCGGCTCGGCAAGCCCGTGCCGTCCCCGAGCGCCGCGCTCGCACGCTGAGGACGCGGCGCCCGGCGGCGCTCAGTCCAGACCGAGGGTCTTGCGCACCCGGGCGACGTGGCCGGTGGCCTTGACGTTGTACTGCGCGACGGCGACCTTCCCGTCCGGGTCGACGACGACGGTGGAGCGGATGACGCCCACGTACGTCTTGCCGTAGTTCTTCTTCTCTCCCCACGCGCCCCAGGCCTCGAGGGCCTCGTGCTCGGTGTCGGCGAGGAGGGGGAACGTCAGGGCGTCGCGCTCGGCGAACTTCGCGAGCTTGTCGACGCCGTCGGGGGAGACGCCGACGACGGCGTAGCCGGCGCCCTGCAGCGAGGCGAGGGAGTCGCGGAAGTCGCACGCCTCGGTGGTGCAACCCGGCGTCATCGCGGCGGGGTAGAAGTACACGACGACGCCCCGGCGGCCGGGCTCGGCGAGCGCGTCGGCGAGCGAGAACGTGCCGGTGGTGTGCCCGGTGCCGGCGGGCTCGGGCAGGACGGCGGGAAGCTCGAGGGCGGGGGCGGCGTCGCCGACGGCGAGACGGGTCACGGGTGCTCCTTGGTGTCGAGAACGTGCGGGGCGCGGCGACCGGGTTCGCGAGACGGTCGCGGGCGCGCGCTCGGCGTCGAGCCTAAACGCCGCCGTCGTCTAGCGTGGAGCCGTGACCGACCGCGCACCCCGCTCCACGCCCGACAGCAAGCCGCTGCCCATCCGCATGCTGCACGACCGGCTGCTGGTGCAGCCGGAGGTCGACTCGGCGGAGCGGCAGTCGACGGCGGGCCTCGTGATCCCCGCGACCGCGGCCGGGGCCAAGCGCCTCGCGTGGGCCCAGGTGGTGGCGAAGGGCGAGCACGTGCGGCAGGTCGCCGTGGGCGACCGCGTCCTGTACGACCCGGAGGACCGTGCCGAGGTGGACCTCGGCGGCACCGACTACGTGCTGCTGCGCGAGCGCGACGTGCACGGCGTCACCGAGACCGAGGACGAGGGCGGCGCGACCGGCCTGTACCTCTGACGTCGCCTGGCGACCCTGCCCGCCGTCGCTACGGTGGGCGCATGACCGGCGACGACGCCCGAACCGCGGACCCCCTCGACCTGCTGGCGCTCGACGACGAGCTGAGCCCGACCGAGCGCGAGACCCGAGACCGGGTGCGCGCGCTGGTCGACGAGCACGTCCGCCCCCACGTCGCGCGCTGGTTCGCCGACGGGGTGTTCCCGCTCGACCTGGTGCCCCGCCTCGCGGAGGCCGGGCTGCTCGGCATGCACCTGCACGGGTACGGCTGCGCGGGCCGGTCGGCGGTCGAGTACGGCCTGGCGATGGCGGAGCTCGAGGCGGGCGACTCCGGCATCCGCACCTTCGTGTCGGTGCAGGGCTCGCTCGCGATGACGGCGATCGCGAAGCACGGGTCGCCCGCGCAGCGGGAACGCTGGCTGCCGGGGATGGCGGCGGGCGAGACGATCGGTTGCTTCGCGCTCACCGAGCCCGGGGCCGGCTCCGACCCCGCCTCGATGACGACGACGGCGACGCACGTCGGCGACGCGTGGGTGCTGTCGGGCCGTAAGCGCTGGATCGGGCTGGCGTCGGTGGCGGACGTCGCAGTGGTCTGGGCGCGCGCCGTCGACCCGGACGACGACGCCCGGCCCCGCGTGCGCGGCTTCCTGGTCCCGACGACGACGCCCGGGTTCGCCGCGACGCCGATCGAGCCGAAGCTCTCGCTGCGCGCGTCGGTCCAGTGCGACGTCGTGCTCGACGACGTCCGGCTGCCCGCGGACGCGATCCTGCCGGAGCACCCCGGCCTGGCGGGGCCGTTCGCCTGCCTGGCGGAGGCGCGCTACGGCATCGCGTGGGGCGCGACGGGTGCCGCGCGCGACAGCCTCGGCGCCGCGCTGCGGCACGCGGGGGAGCGGGTCCAGTTCGGCCGCCCTCTGGCGGCGTTCCAGCTCACGCAGGCGAAGCTCGTCGACATGGCCCTGGAGGTGTCGCGGGCGCAGCTCCTCGCGCTGCGGCTCGGGCGGCTGAAGGACGCCGGGCGGCTGGAGCCGCACATGATCTCGGCGGGCAAGCTCGCGAACGTGCGGTCCGCGATCGAGGTCGCCCGGACCGCCCGCACCGTGCTCGGGGGCGACGGCATCACTCTGGAGCACTCGCCGATGCGGCACGCCGCGAACCTCGAGTCGGTCCGCACCTACGAGGGCACCGACGAGGTGCACACCCTGATCCTGGGCCGGCACCTGACCGGCCACCAGGCGTTCCGGTGACGCGCGGGCGACCGGTCGCGGCCCTGCCGTGGCCTGTCGCGGAGGTCACAGCCCTGACCGGCCACGACGGTTTCCCGGCAGCCCCGCGCGGCTGGTAATGTTTCTCACCGCCAGCGCCATTAGCTCAATTGGCAGAGCAGCTGACTCTTAATCAGCGGGTTCGGGGTTCGAGTCCCTGATGGCGCACCAGCACGAGGTCCCCGTACCGCGGGGACCTCGTCGCGTGAGGACCTCTCCGGTGCGAGCCTGCGGGCGTCCTCTGGCCATGCACCACCAAGCGCCATTAGCTCAATTGGCAGAGCAGCTGACTCTTAATCAGCGGGTTCGGGGTTCGAGTCCCTGATGGCGCACCACCAAGCCCCGCCCGGCACCGCCGGGCGGGGCTTCGTCGTGCCGGGGGCAGGTGGCGTCCAGTGGTCGTCCAGAGTTCTCCCTGTCGCCTCCGGCACGCACCGGAGAGTTCACCCGCCGCCACCACGCTGTGGTCCCGGGTGAGCCCGGGCTGCCTGGCGGGAGCGCCCTTCCCTCATCGACGACAGGAAGGACGGCACGCTGATGCGGCCGAACCCCTCAGGACGCCTGCGCGCGTCCACCCTCGCCGCCTGCGTGGTGGCGACGGCGCTCGCGGTCCCCGCCGCCGGCGTCGGGCCCGCCGCGGCGGCGGTACCCGCGACCCCCGACCCGGGAGCGGCGACGAGGGCCGACGACCGGTTCCCCGGGTTCCCCGGCTGGCCGGAGAGCAGGCCCGGGTCCTCGGAGCGCGGGACGAAGCCGGGCAAGCCCGCCGAGCCGGGCACCGCGCCCACGCTGACCCCGGCGGACGGCGCCCACCTGGAGGGCACCGTGCGGTTCGCGGCCGACCCGACCACCGCGGGCGACCCGGTCGGCCGGATCACCATCGACGGCGCGGACCTGACCGGCCTCGAGGCGACGACGGGCACGTCCGCCCTGACGTTCGACGTCGGGAGCAACTCCGCCGACGTCGCGTTCGGCAACTACCTCGTGGTCAACGGCCACCGCGTCGAGCAGGACCGCACCTGGGTGTCGGAGCGCGTCTCCGTGCCCGTGCCGAACGAGTGGCTCGTCGAGGGCACCAACACGGTCGAGATCCACGCGGGCGGCCTGGACTCGTCCTGCGGCGTGAACTTCGACGACTTCGTGGTCTCGGAGCTGCAGCTCGAGCTGCTCGGCGAGACCGCCGGTGACGCCGGGAACTCCTTCGGGCACTCGATGGGCGACGGCTCCTGCGGCAGCAACACCTCCTACGTCAAGGAGGCGACGGCGACGTTCGAGGTCGAGGCCGCGCCGGGTGCGACCGCGGGGCTCGCCGCCGACGTCGACACGACGACGCTCGCCAACGGCGCGCACGAGGTGGTCGCGACGACCCGCTCGGGGGCGACCGCCGCGCACACGGTGCGCGTGAACAACTCCCCGGTCGGCGCCCCGGCGCTCGCCCCGGAGGACGGGACGCTCACGCGCGGCGTGCAGACCGTCACGGCGTCCACCCCCGCGGACGGGGAGGGCGGCACCGCGTCGCTGACCGTCGACGGCGCACCCGTCGCGGGACCCGCCACCCTGGGCGAGGGGGTGTCCGTGTTCGCGTTCGACGTCGGCACGAACGCGATCGAGACCCGCTACCAGAACCACCTGCTCGTCAACGGCACCCGGCTCGACCTGCGCGGCGAGGGCGGCCGCGACCTGGTCTCCGAGCGCGTCCAGGTGGGCGTGCCGAACCGGCTGCTGCGCCCCGGCGCGAACACGATCGCGCTGGTCGCGGGCGACGTCTCGGCGTCGTGCGGGGCGAACCTCGACGACTTCGCGGCGTCGAACCTCGCCCTGAGCGTCGCCGACGGCACCGTCACCCCGCCGGCCGACCTGCAGACCACCTACGCCATGGGCGACGGGAGCTGCGGCTCCAGCAGCACGGCGCTGCCGAAGGTCGAGCTGACGTGGACGATCGACGCCCCGGCGGAGACCTCGTTCCCGGCGCTCGGGCACGGCGCGGCGACCGTGTCGTTCGTCGTCGGCTCCAACTCGCTCGACGGGTCGGCGCAGAACCTGCTGCGCATCAACGGCATCGAGCGCCGCATCGACCAGACCATCGTCGGCGGCCGCGGGGAGATCACCTTCCCCAACGAGTGGCTCCTGCCCGGGTGGAACGAGATCGACGTGGTCACGGGCGCCTTCGAGAACGACTGCAACCTCGACGACTTCACCGTCTCGGACGTCGTCCTGACGCCGGCGGACGGCACGGCGCGGCAGCAGAACGCGGCGGCGTCGTACGGGCTCGGCGACGGCACCTGCGGCTCGAACCTCAACTCCTTCCGCCAGGTCGACCTGCACTTCCTGGTGGACGCCCCGGCGCGCGGCCTGCGCGCGGACGTGGACACCGCGGACCTGAAGGACGGGGAGCACGAGCTCGCGGCGGCGTCCACCACGGGCGAGACCGCCACGCGCGTGCTGGAGACGGACAACTCCGCGCCGCGCGTCGCGTCCTCGGTCCCGGCCGACGGCGCACGGATCACGTCCGCCGTGCCGCTCGCGGTGGAGCTCGACGACGCGCACGGGGTGGTCGGGGACGCGCAGGTCACGCTCGACGGCGAGGCCGTCGGGCTCGGTGCCCCGGTCGGCCCGGGGCTGCCCGCGGGTGAGCACATCCTCGAGGTGGCGGCCGCGGACTCGCTGGGCAACGCGGCGACGCGGGAGATCACCTTCACCAGCGCCGGCGTGCCCGACGTGCCGACCGACCTCGCCCCCGCCCGCGGGACGACGGACGTCGACTCGCCGGTGACGCTGTCGGCCCGCGTCGCCGGCCCGGACGACGGCACCGTCACGGCGACGTTCGCGCAGGCGGACGTGCTGCTGCCCGGTGAGGTCCGGCAGGGCACGGCCGACGCCGTCCCGACGGAGCTCGACCCCCGCGGCGCGAAGAAGGTCTCGGCGAAGGGCTTGGCCGCGGGCGACGGGAAGACCCTCGCCTCCCCGCAGGCCGACGCCGTCGCCTACCAGCGCTTCGACGTCCGGGTGAAGTCCCGCGAGGAGCGCCCGGTGGTGCGCTGGAGCGGCGCCGCCGACCCGGCGCGCGAGGTCTCGCTGCTGGTGTGGGACACGAAGGCGAAGGCCTGGGACGCGCTCGCGGCGTCGCGCGGCTCCGCCGACGGCGACACCGTGCTGGTGGCGCCGGCCGGGCCGGAGCACCGCGACCGCGGCGTCGTGCACGTCATGGTGACGGCCACGGACCCGTTCGCGGACGACCTCGACGCCGGGGCCGAGGGCTTCGCCGACCCGGCGGACTACGACTTCTCCATCGCGCACCTGACGGATACGCAGTACCTGTCCGAGGGCGCGGTGGAGCAGGAGACCGCCGAGGAGCGGGAGATCTGGGAGTCCGCGTACGCGGGGGTGACCGGGTGGATCGCCGAGAACGCCGACGAGCGCAAGATCTCGTTCGTCTCGCACACCGGTGACCTCATCGAGAACAACATCCGCGAGCCGCAGGACGACGCCATGCGGGACCAGGTCACGGGCGAGTTCGAGGTCTCGTCCCGTCAGCAGGCGACGATCGACGGCATCCCCAACTCCGCCGTCGCGGGCAACCACGACAACTGGTCCGGGGCGGACGGCGGCGCCGACCTGTACAACCAGTACTTCGGCCCCGACCGGTACGAGGCCGCGGCCGCGTCCTGGGAGAACGCCGAGTACCGCTCCTGGCGCGAGGGCGACAACTCCAACCACTACGTCCTGTTCTCCGCGGGCGGGCTGGACTTCGTCGCCGTCGGCATGGGGTACGGCGTCACCCGCGAGGAGGCCGAGTGGGCCGACGGGGTCTTCGAGCGGTACTCCGACCGCAACGGCATCCTCATGACCCACGCGTACCTCGCCGCCAGCACGCAGAAGGACGGCCGGAACGCGGGTTTCGCCGCCCCGGACGGCTCGCCGCTGTACAAGTACGTGGTCGAGCCGAACGACAACGTGTTCCTCGTGCTCGCCGGGCACGTGCACGGCGTCACGACCAACGTCAAGCCGAAGGTCGGCGAGATCGCGGACGGCGTCGTGGAGCTCCTCGCGGACTACCAGGCGTTCACCGTGCCCGCGCAGCGCGTGGGCCTCGGCTCGATCGGGGGCTACGACCCGTCCGAGCGGCTGCGGTTCGGCGCCTCGTACTTCCGGCTCCTGCAGTTCGACGTCGACCGGGCCGAGATGAGCGTCGACACCTACTCGCCCCTCCTCGACGACTTCGGGGCCGACGAGTGGGACCCGGACGCCCGCTACGACTCGACGGCCGACAAC
The DNA here is from genome assembly GCF_042793275.1 of Isoptericola sp. NPDC056578. Classification (NCBI taxonomy): domain Bacteria; kingdom Bacillati; phylum Actinomycetota; class Actinomycetes; order Micrococcales; family Promicromonosporaceae; genus Isoptericola; species Isoptericola sp. NPDC056578. The sequence goes on along the minus strand of NZ_JBHTVC010000006.1, from coordinate 24,090 downwards.
GCCGTGCTCCCGGTGGACCTCACCACCCGCACGACGTCGCTGGTCACGGACTCGCTGGCCGTCTACGCGCCGACCCGGGTGATCGGGACGAAGGCCGTGACCTCGGGGGACGTCGCGTCCGTCCGCTGGGACCGGCTGAAGCGGGACACGCAGTACGCGTGGATCGTCACGGCCACCACGCGCGGCGGCGGCGTCACCGCCGCCGAGCCGGCCTTCTTCACCACCCGGGGCGGCAAGCGGTGACGTCCACCACCCCGGCCAGGACGGCGTCGCGTCGCGGCGCCGTCCTGGCGGCCCTCGGGCTCACCGTGGTCGGCACGGTCGTCGGCACGGTCGTCGGCATGGTCGGCACGGCCGGTCCGGCCGCGGCACACGACGCCACGACCGACGCCTACGCGCGGGTCACGGCGGGCGCCGCCGCCGACGTGCACGTCGAGCTCGACCTCGAGTACGACCTGCTCATGAAGTCCGCGTGGCTCACGGCCGAGGCGTACGACGCCCGCGGCGAGGCCGCGCAGGAGGCCCAGCTCGCCGAGCACGCCGACGAGGTCGCCGCCTACGTCACCGAGCGCTTCCAGGTGGCGGCGGGCGACGACCTCTGCACCCCGGCGCTCGCGGCGGACCCCACGGTCGTCGACCGGGGCGGGAAGGCCTTCGCCACGGTCGCGCTCGACTACGCGTGCCCCACCCGGGACGAGGAGGGGACAGGGACGCACGCGCTGTTCAGCGCCCTGTTCCCGGACACCGAGTCGTTCGTGCACACCACCGAGACGATGGTGACCTACGACCTCGACGGCGAAGAGGGCTCGGCGGTGCTCACGCCGTCCGACCCGACCGTCACGACGGGCGGGCAGGGCACGTGGCACCGGCTGGGGGAGTTCTTCGTGCTGGGCGCGGAGCACCTGCTGCTCGGCCCCGACCACCTGCTCTTCCTGCTGGCCCTCATCGTCGGTTCCCGGCGCCTGCGCGACGTCGTCCTGGTGGCGACGTCGTTCACCGTGGCGCACTCCGTGACGTTCCTCCTCGCGGCGACCGGTGCCGTGAGCGCGCCCGGGGCGGTGGTCGAGCCGGTCATCGCGCTCTCGATCGCCGCCGTGGCCGCGGGGCACCTCTGGGCCGTGCGGCCGGGCGCGCCGCCGCGGCTCGGCGCGCTGGTCGACGTCGCGACCGAGCCACGTCGCCAGGTCCGGCGGCGCTGGCACGACCTGTCGCGGTCCGACGTCACCCGGCTCGCCGTCGTGTTCGCCTTCGGCCTCGTGCACGGGCTGGGGTTCGCCGGGGCCCTGGGGCTCGACGAACCCTGGTCGTGGGGGCTGCTCGGGTCGCTGCTGGTCTTCAACGTGGGGATCGAGGCCGTGCAGCTCGGCATCATCGCCGCGCTCTTCCCGCTGCTCGTGCTGCTGCGACGGCGCGCGCCCCGCGCCGCGCGGTGGGCGACCGGCGTCGCGGCGGCCGGGGTCGCCGTCGTCGGGCTCGTCTGGTTCGTGCAGCGGGTGCTCGGGCTCGGGTGAGGGTCCAGGATGGGGCGATGATCTCCACCGAGCTCGCGGCCCGGCTGCGCGACGCCGGGCTGGTGTGGCGGCCCGCCGACGGCGACCGGTTCCGCATCGACGCCGCCGACCTGTCCGCCGACGTCTTCACCGTCAGCACGATGACGATCGAGGCGCACGACTACCCGACCGGCACCATCCTCGGGTTCAACGGCACCACCGAGTGGGCGCTCGACTCCGTGGCCATCGAGGACGCGCTGTGGCTGCCGCGCGAGGACCAGCTGCGCGAGCTGCTGCGCTCCACCTTCCGCGGGCTGACCCGCACGGGCGAGGGGGAGGCGGAGGGCTACGAGGTCGAGGTGGAGCTGCTCGGCGAGCCGCGGACCTTCACGGCCACGGATCCCGCCGAGGCGTACGGCGCGGCGTTGCTCGCCCTCGTGGAGCTCAGCGTCTGAGCTCCGGTGCCCGGCCGCCCGCTTACCCTGGGGGCGTGCCCGATCCCGTGACGTCCGAGCCCGTCGACCCGCGCTACCGCCGCCAGCCCGTGAGCTTCGTGCGCCGCAGCGCGCGTCTCACGACCGCGCAGGGCAAGGCGTGGGACACCCGCCGAGACCGGTACCTCGTCGACGTGCCGCGCGGCGCCGCGGTGACCTCGGTCGACCCGTCCTGGACGTTCGACCCGGTGCAGGTCTTCGGTCGCACCGCCCCGCTGGTGGTGGAGATCGGGTCGGGCCAGGGCGAGGCGATCGTCGCCGCCGCGGCCGCGCACCCCGAGCGCGACCACCTGGCCGTCGAGGTGTACACGCCCGGCCTGGCGCAGACCATCGTGCGCGCGGGCCACGCCGGCGCCGACCCGGGCCGGGACGGCGGCGCGCCGGGCAACGAGCTCGACAACCTGCGCCTGGTCCAGGCGGACGCCGCGGAGCTGCTGGCCACGGCGCTGCCGGAGGCGTCGGTCGACGAGCTGTGGGTCTTCTTCCCGGACCCGTGGCACAAGTCCCGTCACCAGAAGCGGCGGCTCGTCACGCCGGCGTTCGCCGAGGTCGTCGCCCGCGTGCTGCGGCCCGGTGGCGTGTGGCGGCTCGCCACCGACTGGTCGCACTACGCCGACCAGATGCGCGAGGTGCTCGAGGCCTCCGACGACTTCCGCAACGCCCACGGCCCGGGGGAGCCCGCGCCGCGGTTCGAGGGGCGCGTGCTCACGAGCTTCGAGAAGAAGGGCTCCGCCGCGGGCCGGGGCGCGACCGACCTGGAGTACGTGCGCCGCTGAGCCCTGCGCCGGGACGGACGCGCCCCCGACCTGGGGACGCGCCCACGAAGTGACTTGCGCCACACGGCCCGGCTCTAGCAAGGTGTGCCACGCGAATCGTTATCGAGCGGGGCAGCGTGGCCCCGTCGGACGCCTGAGCCAACGGAGGCATCATGAGCGACCTGTCCACCGCGGAGCCACCACCGGGAGAGACCGAGTACCAACGGGTGCAGCGGTCGGACGAGTTCCAGGGGCTGCGACGCGCCTTCCGGAACTTCGTGTTCCCGATGACGGCGCTGTTCCTCGTCTGGTACTTCGTCTACGTCCTGCTCGCCAACTACGCCCACGACTTCATGAGCATCCGGCTGGGCGACAGCAACATCACGGTGGGGCTGCTGTTCGGCCTCGGCCAGTTCGTCTCCACGTTCGTGATCACCATGCTCTACGCCCGCTGGGCGAACAAGAGGTTCGACGCGCGGGCCGACGCGCTGCGCCGTGAGATCGAGGAGGGCGAGCTGTGAGCGGCATCCTGACCGAGTCCCTCGCGGGGACCCCCGTCGTCTCCGCCGCCGAGGCCACGGACATCGGCAACCCCTGGGTGAACATCGGCATCTTCGGGGCGTTCGTCCTGGTCACCCTGGTGATCGTGTTCCGGGCGTCCCGGCAGAACAAGTCCGCCGCCGACTTCTACGCCGGCGGCCGCAACTTCACCGGCCCGCAGAACGGGACCGCCATCGCGGGCGACTACCTGTCGGCGGCGTCCTTCCTCGGCATCTGCGGCGCCATCGCGCTCAACGGGTACGACGGCTTCCTCTACTCGATCGGGTTCCTCGTCGCGTGGCTGGTGGCGCTCCTGCTGGTGGCGGAGCTGCTGCGCAACACCGGCAAGTTCACGATGGCGGACGTGCTGTCGTTCCGGCTGCGTCAGCGGCCGGTGCGGATGGCGGCCGCCCTCGCGACGCTGCTCGTGGTCTTCTTCTACCTGCTCGCCCAGATGGCCGGCGCCGGCGGCCTCGTGGCCCTGCTGCTCGGCGTCGACAGCCGCGCCGGTCAGAGCCTCGTCATCGCCGTGGTCGGTGCGCTGATGATCCTCTACGTGCTGGTGGGCGGGATGAAGGGCACCACCTGGGTGCAGATCATCAAGGCCGTGCTCCTCATCGCGGGCGCCGCCATCATGAGCGTCTGGGTGCTGGCCAAGTTCGGGTTCGACCTCTCGAGCCTGCTCGGCGGCGCGGTCGACGCGGCGGGCGAGGGCGGCGAGGCGCTGCTCGAGCCCGGCAAGCAGTACGGCGTGGACGGCACGTCCAAGCTGAGCTTCCTGTCGCTCGCGCTCGCCCTGGTGCTCGGCACGGCGGGCCTGCCGCACGTGCTCATGCGCTTCTACACCGTGCCGACGGCCAAGGAGGCGCGGCGCTCGGTGGTCTGGGCGATCTGGCTGATCGGCATCTTCTACCTGTTCACCCTGGTGCTCGGCTACGGCGCGGGCGCGCTGGTGGGGCCGGAGGCGATCAACAACGCCCCCGGCGGCGTGAACTCGGCGGCTCCGCTGCTCGCCTTCGCCCTGGGCGGGGAGATCCTGCTCGGGCTCATCTCCGCGGTCGCCTTCGCGACCATCCTGGCCGTGGTGGCCGGGCTGACGATCACCGCGGCGGCGAGCTTCTCGCACGACATCTACGCCAACGTCATCAAGAAGGGGAAGGTCAACCCCGACTCCGAGGTGCGGATCGCGCGTTGGACCGTCGTCGTGATCGGCGTCATCGCCATCGTGGGCGGGATCTTCGCCCAGAACCAGAACGTCGCGTTCCTCGTGGCCCTCGCGTTCGCGGTGGCGGCGTCGGCCAACCTGCCGACGATCGTGTTCTCGCTGTTCTGGAAGCGGTTCAACACCTCGGGCGCGCTGTGGAGCATCTACGGCGGGCTGGTCTCGTGCATCGTGCTGATCGTCCTGTCGCCCACGGTGTCCGGCAACGAGAAGGCGATGTTCCCGTCGGCGGACTTCGACGTCTTCCCGCTGACGAACCCGGGCCTCGTGTCCATCCCGCTGGGCTTCCTGCTCGGGATCGTCGGCACCTTCCTGTCGAAGGAGAAGCCGCACCCGGAGAAGTTCGCCGAGATGGAGGTCCGCTCCCTCACCGGCGCCGGCGCCGAGAAGGCCGTGGCCAAGCACTGACGGCACCCCCGGCACGACGAAGGGCCCCGAGCTCGCTCGGGGCCCTTCGTCCGTCCGGGAGCGGGTCAGCCCGCCGACGTCGAGAGCGAGCCGTCGGAGCTGAACACCAGGCCCAGGGTGATCTCACCCTTCTGCAGCGCCGCCTTGGTGAGCGGGCCGCCCGCGTCCAGCGAGCGGAACTCGGAGAACGTCAGGCCGTACGTCTCCTCGAGGCCCGGCTGGCAGAACGGCCGCTCCGTGCACTCCGGGCCGGCGCCGAGCACCAGCCCGCCGCACGCCTCGGCGAGGTCGGTGAGGGTGGTGAGCGAGTGCTCGTCGGCGAACGCCTGCGTCACGGCGAACGCGTTCTGGTCCTGCGCGGGGGACGGGGCGCCGAACGTCAGGCCCGCCGCGTCGCCGAGCTCGGTGAGCGCGGCCACGGTCGCGTCGAGGTCGCCGCTCGCCACCGGCTCGGCGTCGGCCCCGTTGGCGTCCTTGTTGAGGAACTCCGTGAGGGTGCCGACGTACTCCGGCACCATCTGCACCTGCTTGCCCTCGAGCAGGGCCGGCAGGTACGTCTCGCGGTTGCCGATCGTGGTGACGGTCGCGTCGTAGCCCGCGCTCTTGAGCACGTCGGCGTACACGTTGCCGAGCGTGGCGCTCTCGGCGAAGTCCGCGGCGCCGATCGCGACCGTGACGCCCTCGCCCTGCGACGCGTCGTCGGCGGCGAGCCCGGCGTCCTCGACGAACTTCGCGGCGACGTCCTCCGACGTCTGGCGCTCGATGTCGACCGCCTTGTTGAGGCCGATGAGGGTGTCGGTGTCGAGCGCGGCCGACACGGTGTCGAGCAGCGGGATCAGGTCGGGCGCCTGGGACGCGAGGTCGGCGTTGACGGCCGGGATGATGTTGTCGACCGTCTGCAGCTTCTTGTCGTCCTCGAGCACCACGAGCGCGTCGCCCGGGACGGCCTCGCAGGTCGCCGCGGCGGCCGAGGCGGTGGACGTGGATCCGCCGCCACCGGCCGAGCCGGGGTCGCCGCAGGCGGCGAGCAGCCCGGTGGCGCCGACGACGGCGGCCAGGGCGGCCGTCGTGCGGCGCAGGGGGGTCGTGCGATGGAGGGTCATCGTGCTCTCCGTCCGTGGGAGGGGGACCGGCGTGGGTGGTGCGGGTGGAGATGAGGGGGAACCGCCCCATTCGACCGCGGGGGTCCGGTGGTGGCAACCGGTTTGTGGCGGATCGACGGTCACCGCCGGGCGGCGGCGCGCAGGGGTGCGGGGGTGACGAGGCGTTGCACGACGGCGAACACGCCGTCGAGCACCAGGGCCAGGGCCGCGACGAGGACGCCGCCGGCGAGGACCTGGCCGTAGCGCTGGGTGCCCATCCCGAGCGCGATGATCTGCCCGAGGCCGCCGCCCCCGGCGAGCGCGGCGAGGGGCACGGTGGCGCTGACCTGCACGACGGCGGTGCGCACCCCCGCGGCCACCAGGGCCGTGGCGAGCGGCAGCTCGACCCGGGTGAGCACCTGCCTGCCGGGCATGCCGAGGCCCACCGCGGCGTCGCGCGCCGACGGGTCCGCGCCGCGCACGCCCTCGTACGTGTTGACGAGCAGCACCGGGACGGCGAACAGCGCCGCCGCGACGACGGTGGCGCCGTCGCCGAACAGGCCCGCCGTGGCGAGCAGCAGGATGATGCCGAGCGTCGGGACGGCGCGGCTGGCGTTGGTGAGCCACACGGTGACGCCGCCGCCCCGGCGGCCGTGGCCCAGCCACGCGCCCACCGGCAGCGCCACGACCGCCGCGACGAGCACGGCCGCCCCGGTGAGGGCCAGGTGCTCGCGGCCGAGCTCGAGGATGCCGCCGGGCCCCGTCCAGCTCAGGGGGTCGTTGAGGTAGGCGATCGCCTCGCCGACGACGCCGGTGCCCTCGGCAGCGGCGACGGGTGCTGCCGCGACGCTCATGCGGACCTCCCGCGCAGCCAGGGGGTGAGCGCGCGTCCGGCGGCCCACAGCACGAGGTCGAGGACGAGGGCGAGCAGCACGCAGGCGAGGGTCGCCGTGAGGATCTCCGCCCGGTAGAAGTTGTTGCGGAAGCCCTGGAACATCAGCTGTCCCAGGCCGCCGTAGCCCACCACGACCCCGACCGTGACGAGGGCGACGGTCGTGACGGTCGCGAGCCGGAGCCCGGCGACGATGCTGGGCAGCGCGTTCGGCAGCCGCACCCGGGCCAGCACCTGCAGCGGGCCGTGCCCCACGCCGCGGGCGGCGTCCACGGCGGCCGGGTCCACGCCGTCGAGCCCGGTGACCGTGTTGCGCAGGATGACGAGCAGCGCGTACAGCACGAGGCCGAGCAGCACGGGCTGGCGGCCGATGCCCATGATCGGCGCGAGGATCGCGAAGAGCGCGAGCGACGGCACCGTGTAGAGGATCGCGGCCGTGCCGAGCAGGGGCCCGGCGAGCCAGCGCACCCGCGAGGCCAGCAGCCCCAGGGGGATCGCGACGAGCGCGGCGATGGCGACCGCCTCGATCGTCAGCAGCGCGTGCTCGGTGGTGCGCGCCCACAGCACGTCGGCGTTGTCGGTCACGTACGACCAGGAGAACCACGGGTTGTCCGCGGCGGTGGCGACGGCGGTGACCATGGGCTCGACCGTAGCCGCAGCCCCCGACGCGGGCCCGGGCGGCGCACCGGCGTGCCGCGGGCCGGCGTGCGGGACCGCCTCGATAGCCTCGCAACCATGCCGACCCCCGCCCCCGCCCGGCTGTCCGCCGGCATCGAGCTCGACGCCGTCCGCAAGGCCTACCCGGACGGGACGGTCGCGGTCGACGGCCTGAGCCTCACCGTGGAGCCCGGGGAGGTGCTGGCCCTGGTGGGCCCCTCCGGCTGCGGCAAGTCCACCACGCTGCGGATGATCAACCGCCTCGTGGAGCTCACGTCGGGCCGCGTCCTCGTGGACGGCGAGGACGTCACGCAGATGGACCCCGTGGCGCTGCGCCGCCGTACGGGCTACGTCATCCAGGACGTCGGGCTGCTGCCGCACCGCACGGTCGCCGCGAACGTCGGGACCGTGCCCCGGCTGCTCGGCTGGGACCGGCAGCGGGTGCGCGACCGGGTCGACGAGGTGCTCGACCTCGTCGGCCTCCCCGCGGCGCAGTACGGCCGTCGCTACCCCCACCAGCTCTCGGGCGGGGAGCGCCAGCGCGTCGGCGTCGCCCGCGCCCTGGCCACCGACCCGCCCGTGCTCCTCATGGACGAGCCGTTCGGCGCCGTCGACCCCGAGCGGCGCCGGGACCTGCAGAACCAGGTGTCGCGCATCCTCGCGGAGGTCGGCTCCACGGTGGTGCTGGTGACGCACGACGTCGACGAGGCGGTGCGCCTGGGCGACCGGGTGGCGGTGCTCTCCCGCGGCGGCCACCTGGAGCAGGTCGCCTCGCCGCTCACCGTCCTCGCGCACCCCGCGACCGACCGCGTGCGGGACTTCGTCGGCGCCGGCGCGCACCAGCGGATGCTCGCGCTCGCGGCCGTGGAGCGGGCGGACCTGGAGGACGCGTCCCTGGTCGTGCAGCCCGCGCCGCCGGCCGTGCCCCTGGGCGCCAGCCTCGCCGAGGCCTTCGAGGCCGTGGCCGCGCTGCCGACGTCGTCCCAGGGGCGGGTTCCGGTGGTCGACGACGACGGCGCCGTCGTCGGGTCGCTCACCGCGGCCGGCATCCTCGGCGGCCTGCGCCGCGCCGCGGACGCCGCCGCCCCCGCAGCGGGCGCAGCGGCCGCCGCCGACTAGGCTCGGCGCGTGACCACGACGCGCATCGGCCTCGCCACCTGCTCCGCCCTGCCCCGCCTCGACAGCGACGACCGCCCGCTGCTCGCGGCGCTCACCGAGCGCGGCGTGGTGGCCGAGGCCGTCGTGTGGGACGACCCCGACGTCGACTGGTCGGTGTACGACCTCGTCGTCGTGCGCTCCACCTGGGACTACTCGCCCCGGCGCGACGAGTTCCTCGCCTGGGCGCGCCGCGTGCCGCGCCTGGAGAACTCGGCCGACGTGCTGGCCTGGAACACCGACAAGGGCTACCTGCGCACCCTCGAGGAGGCGGGCGTGCCCGTCATCCCCACGATCTGGCTCGACCCCGACCGGCACCTGTCGAAGCGCGCGGTGCACACGCGGATGCCCGCCTTCGGCGACTTCGTCGTGAAGCCGGTGGTCAGCGCCGGCGCCCAGGACGCGGGCCGCTACCAGCCGGTGTCGGCGCAGTCGCGGGCGCTGGCGATCAAGCACGCGGTGGACCTGCTCGACCAGGGGCGCGCGGTGATGATCCAGCCGTACGTGACGTCGGTGGACACCACGGGCGAGACCGGGCTCGTCTTCGTGGACGGCGAGCTGCGGCACGCGGTGCGCAAGCACGCGCTGCTCACCGGTCCGGCCGAGGCCAGCGAGGCGCTCTACGCCGCCGAGCGGATGGAGCCCGCGACCGCCACGCCCGAGCAGGTCGACGTCGCGGAGAAGGCGCTCGCCGTCGCGCGGGAGCAGGTCGGCGGCGAGCAGCCGTTCCTCTACGCCCGCGTGGACCTCGTGACCGGAGACGACGGCACGCCGATGGTCATCGAGCTCGAGCTCACCGAGCCGTCGCTGTGGATGCAGCACGCCGGCACGGCCGCCACCCTCGACGCGTTCGCGGACGCGATCGTCGCGCGTGCCTGAGCCCGTGCCCCGGGCGGGGCGTCAGCGCCCGCGGTCGAGCTCGGCGACGATCGCGTCGTAGCCGCGGGAGGCCGCCAGGTCGCGGGGGAGCACGCCCTGCCCGTCGCGGACCGTGGGGTCGGCGCCCGCGTCGAGCAGGAGGCGCACCACCTCGACCTGGTCGGCCGACCCGTCGCCGAGGACGATCGCCTCGTGCAGCGCCGTCCACGACAGGTCGTTGACATGGTCCACCGGCACGCCGGCGTCCAGCAGGATGCGGACCGTCGACACGTGCCCGTGCTCGCTCGCGGGGATGAGCGCGGTGCCGCCGAACCGGTTGGTGCTCGTCACGTCGGCGCCGTGCTCGAGGGTGAGCCGCAGGATGTCGTCCAGGCCCTCCGCGCCCGCGTAGAGGAACGCCGAGTCCTGGAGGCGGTCCTGCGCGTCGGGGTCGGCGCCGGCCTCCAGCAGCAGGCGGGCGAGCCCGGCGGAGCCCTGCCGCGTGGCGGCGAGGAGCGGGGTGCGCCCGTCGGCGTCGCGGGCGTCGACGGCGGCGCCCTCGTGCAGCGCCGTGGCGACGGCGGCGGCGTCGTCGTCCGCGACGGCGCGGTGCAGGGCGGCGCCGGTCGGGGCGCCGGGGGTCGAGGACACGCGGGCCTCGGACGGGTCGGACGGGTCGGACGGGTCGGACGGGTCGGGTTCGGGCGTCGTGCAGCCGCCCAGCGCGGCCGCGAGGGAGACGCCGAGCACCACGGCGGCCGCGAGGCGCCTCACGCGCCCGCCTCGGCGTCGTCGGTGCGGCCGATCCGCAGCAGGGCGGGGACGGCGAGCATGAGGACGACCAGGCACGCGACCAGCGCGAGGCTGGCGCCGAGCGCGGTGTGCGGCACCCCGACCCGCTCGGCGACGGCACCGATCGCGAGCGTCGCGGCGGGCATGATGCCGATCACGAGCTCCTGCAGGCCGAGCGCGCGACCGTGCACGGCGGGCTCGGTGACCATGAGCAGCAGCGTGGTCTGCAGCACGCCGAACGCCGCGCTGGCCAGCCCGATGACGGCCATGAGGACGAACGCGGGGGCGGGAGACGTGGCCAGCGAGAAGGCGGCCCAGGCCAGCCCCCACACGGTCGTGCCGAGCACGAACAGCGCGCCCTTGAACCGGAAGTCGCCGAGCGCCGCGATGACCAGCGAGCCCACGAGGCCGCCCACGCCTGCGCACGTCAGCAGCGCGCCCAGGCCCGCGGCGTCGAGCCCGAACGACTCGGCCGCGAAGACGGGCATGAACGACTGGAACACGGGCCACAGGAAGATGTTCGCGGCCAGGGTGACCAGCAGGACGGCGACGGCGAGGCGGTTCCCGGCGACGGCGCGGAAGCCGCCCGCGACCATGGCGAGCACCGACGTCGAGGCGTGGCCGCCCGGGCCGGTGCGGGTGCGCAGGCGTCGCAGCGGCAGCATGAGAAGCAGCGACGCCACGTACCAGGCGGTGGAGACCCACAGGGCCGCGGGCGCGCCGATCGCCGCGATCATGGCGCCGCCCAGCGCGGGCCCGATCACCTGCGTCATGTTCATCGCCATCGAGTTCAGCGCGTTCGCGTTCGAGAGGTTCTCGCGGCCCACGAGGTCGAGGACCAGCGACATCCGGGCCGGCTGGGAGGGGGACTGGGCGATGCCGATGGCGAAGCCGCCCGCGACGAGCGCCCAGTACGGCAGCAGGTCGGCGGTCGCGAGGGCGGCGACCACGGCCACGGCGCCGGTGGCCCAGGTGCAGGCGACGAGCAGGAGGCGGACGCGGTCGTAGCGGTCGGCGAGCGCCCCCGCGACCGGTCCGAGCAGCATGGGCGCCAGCCGAGCCGCCGTGTAGACGGCGACGAGGAGCTCGGACCCGGTGAGCTCGTAGGCGAGCCACCCGAGCACCAGCGTCTGCGTCCAGACGCCGCCGAAGAAGAACAGGTTCGAGGCCCACAGGAGCTGGAAGGGGCGGTTGCCCCGGAGGGAGGAGAACGCGCCGGAGGGTCCGCTCGGTCGGGCGGGAACGGACTGTCGTGCCACGGCGGCGGGGTCTCCTTCGGGTCGGGGACCGCGTCCCGCGGCCGGGACGATGGTATACCGGGACGCCGGAGTCGAGGTCAGGGGCGCGGGGTGCGCCGTGCCGCGGCGAGCAGGAGCTCGCGGACGCCCGGCCGGTCGACGTCCTCCTCGGTGCGGAACGTGACGTGCCGCGCCCGCCTGCCGGTGCCCTCCAGGAGCCCGTGCGGGTCGTCGTCCGCCAGCTCGGCGCCGCGCGCGAGCAAGAGGTTCACGTGCGCGCGGTACGGCGCCACCGCCGCGATCAGCCCCACGTACGTGCCGGGCCGGTAGGTGTACCCGAGGAGGCGGGCCGACGGGTCCGGTTCCTCGACGGCGTCGGGCAGCGCCTCCGCCACGAGGGAGCGCAGTCGCGCGGTGACGGCGAGCACCGGGGGAGCGAGGCCCTCCAGCACCGCGGCCACGTCGTCCCGCCGGTCGTCGCCCATGGTGCCGACGCTAGCGGCGCCGCTCGCTCCGTGCCGGACGGGGGTGCGGTCGTCGCTCGCCGCCCGGGGCGACCGAGCGTGGCGAGAAATCTGCAACCGAGGGGTTGCATAGTGACCGAAGGTCGTGCGACTGTGTTATGCAACCGTAGAGTTGCATGATGAGGAGGGGTTCCGATGAGTGATCGACAGAGTCGTCGTCCGCAGGTCGGCCGCTCACGGGTGACGCTCGCCCTGGGCGTGCTGTTCGCGGGGACGTTCGTGACGGGGTGTGCCGAGATGCTCGTGATGGGCATGCTCGATCTGATCGCCGTGGACCAGGCCGTACCGCTGTCGGCCGTGGGCGTCCTGGTGTCGGCGAACGCGCTCGGCATCGCGGTCGGCGGTCCGACGCTGACCTTCCTGACCGCCCGGCTCGACCGGCGGCCGGTGCTGCTGACCGCGCTCGCCGTGTTCACCGGGCTGAACGCGCTGCCCGCCCTGGGAGCCGGCCTGGACGCCTTCGTCGCCGCCAGGGTCGCGATCGGTGCCGTGGAAGGGCTCTTCATCGCGGCGGCGATCACCACGGCGACCTCGATCGTGCCCCGCGAGCGGGTCGGTCGGGCGATGGCCGTGGTGATCTCCGGGTTCGCCGTCTCCGGCGCGGTGGGGATGCCGCTGGGCCGGTTGCTCGGCGAGGCCGTGGGCTGGCGTGCGTCGTTCCTCGCCGTCGTCCTCGCGGCCGCCGCGGTCCTCCTGGTCGCCCTGGTCGTGGTGCCCCGGGTGCACGCCGGGACGGAGGTCGGGCTGCTGGGCCAGCTGAGGTCCGCGTTGGCCCCGCGCGTGCTGGCGGTGCTCGCCGTGGGCGTCCTCCTGTTCGCGGGCGCCTCGGCGGCGCAGACCTACCTCGTCCCGTTCCTGGACGAGATGGCCGGGGTCTCCGGGCCGTGGATCGGGGTCTGCCTGATGGGCTTCGGGATCGCTGCTGCGGTCGGCTCCTTCGGCGGCGGCAGGTTCGCCGACGCCGGTGCCGTGCGCGCCCTGACGCTCGGCACGGTCGGCGTGACGGCGTCGCTCGTCGCCATGGGCGTCGCGGGCGTCAGCCCGGTGATCGCGGTCGCCGCGACGGCCGGTCTGGCCGTGTGCGGCGCGGGAGTCACGAGCCCGTGGCAGCACCGCGTCGAGGACCTCGCCGGGCCCGGCGCGATCCTCGCGGCGTCGCTGCCCGCGTCGGCCGGCAACCTCGGCGATGCCGTCGGCGCCTTCCTCGGAGGGCGGATGATCGACGTGGGCGGCGTCCCGGCGGCGGTGCTCACCGCCGCGGCCCTCGCCGCGCTGTCCATCGTTGCCGCGATCGCCAGCCGCGCCCTGCGGCCCGCGCCCTTGCCGCGGGAGCCCGAGCCTGCGACCGTCCACTGACCGCCGAGCGCGACGAGAGCACGACGACAGCACGACGAGAGCGCGACAAGAGAAGGAGAAGCAGATGGAGAGCGCGCGGAACCCTCAGGCCGTGGTCGACGCCGACACCTTCAGCGTGCGACGCACGATCCACATCCAGGCGTCTCGCGACAAGGTCTGGCGCACCGTCACCGAGCCCGAGCTGATCTCGCAGTGGTTCGGCCGGCTCGTCCTCGACGGCGGCGGTGCCGGCGCCGCCGGCACCGTGGGCTGGCCGGGGGAGCGCCGGGTCCCCATCCGGGTCGAGACGTTCGACCCGCCGTCGGAGGTGTCCTACCGGTGGTGCAACGAGGACGGCCCGCTGCCGAGGACCGTCGACGACCCGCGGGCGACGGTGTTCACGTTCACGCTCGAGGAGGCCGTCGGCGGCACCCGGCTCACCGTGGTCGAGACAGGGTTCGAGCGCACCGGTGACCCGGTGGGACTCATGGCCGACCACCGTGACGGCTGGGACGGGGAGCTCGACAAGCTCGTCGACCTGGTCGAGGGCCGCGCATGAGCGGCGGGTCGCCGGCGGACGGGACGGTGGTCGCGATGTGCAGCGCGCTCGGCGACGAGACGCGGTGGAGCATCCTGGCCGCCCTCGGCGAGGGCGACGCCTCGGCGTCCGCCCTCGCCCGGCGCCTGCCTGTCACCCGGCAGGCCATCGCGAAGCATCTCGCGGTGCTGCACGAGGTCGGCCTCGTGGAGACGGTCCAGGTCGGGCGCGAGGTGCGGTACCGGGTCATCGGGACGCGGCTCAGCGCCACCGCCCGGCGTCTCGACGCCATCGGCGCCGCATGGGACCGCCGTCTCGCCGCGCTCCAGCACGTCGCCGAGAACCTCTGACGCGCTCGTGGCGGACAAGGTCCGGGAATGACGAACGGCGGGGTCCGAGGGGACCAGAGAAATCTCTCTGGCCGCTCTCGGACCCCGCCGCATCGGGGTGGCTAACCGGGCTTGAACCGGCGACCTCCTGGACCACAACCAGGCGCTCTACCGACTGAGCTATAGCCACCATGGCCCTGTGACTGCGACCGAAGCCGAAGCACCGGGCCGTCGAAAAGTGTACATGCTCCGCGGGGCGGTTCAGGCCTCCGTGCGGTGCCGGGTGACGGACGTCTCGCTGACGCGCTCGGCGACCGCGCGTGCCGTCTTGGTGTCCGGCCCCGGCTGGGGCACGAACAGCGCCTCGCGGTAGTACCGGAGCTCGTCGATGCTCTCCAGGATGTCCGCGAGCGCGCGGTGGCCGCCGTCCTTCTTGGGGGCGGCGAAGTACACGCGCGGGTACCAGCGGCGGGCGAGCTCCTTGATCGACGACACGTCGACGATCCGGTAGTGCAGGTGCCCCACCAGCTCGGGCATGTCCCGGTCGAGGAACATCTTGTCCGTGCCGACGGAGTTGCCGGCCAGCGGCGCCTTGCCCGGCTCGGGCACCCATTCGCGCACGTAGTCGAGCACCGCCTGCTCGGCGTCGGCGAGGGTCATGCCGCCGGAGAACTCCTCGATGAGGCCGGACGAGGTGTGCATGTCACGGACGAAGTCGTTCATCTGCTCGACGGCTTCCGAGGGAGGCGCGACGACGACGTCCACCCCCTCGCCGAGCACGTTCAGCTCGGAGTCCGTGACCACGGCGGCGACCTCGACCAGCGCGTCAGCGCGCAGGTCCAGGCCGGTCATCTCGCAGTCGATCCACACGATGCGTTCGTTCGGGTTCGCGGGGCTCACGGGGCCAGCCTACGGTCCGCGCGCCGGGGGGAAGGCGGGGGACATGACGAGGGCCCCGCTGCTCCGGAACGTTCGGGGAACGGTCCGGGCCGCGGGGCCCTCGTGGCGGTGTCACCGCCGGGTCGGTACCCGGCGGGCGCTCGCCCGGCGGGTGTCATGCGGTCAGCCGGTCGAACAGCGACCGGGAGAGACCGGTGCGCGGGCGACGGGCGTGCGGCTGCCGGCGCTGCTTGCGCTGCTCCTGCAGTCGGCGGACGGTGCGTTCGCGTTCGGCCTCTTCGAGGCGTTCGCGCTGGATGACCTGCACGAGAAGCAGGTTCTCCGGGGGAAACATGGTGATGGTGTCCTTCGTGACGTGGGGTCGTCGGTCCGGGCCAGGGACCACCCGTGCGACCGGTGTCTGACCGGCCGCGCGTCACCGCGGTGCAGGAAAGAGTCTGCCGGGACGTCGTCGTCGGGCGCACGGCTTTTTCCCAGGTCATCACGCCGGCGGGGTGGCGCGACGTCGGTGTCGGCCACATGCCGCCGTTGCGTATCGGTGCCTCCGGCAGGATTCGAACCCGCGACCCGGTCATTAGAAGTGACCCGCTCTATCCAACTGAGCTACGGAGGCAAGCGACCAGAGTTTAGCCCAGTCGGTGCTGGTCACGACCGTGCTGGGTGCGCCCCTGGTCGCGGAGCATGGGAAGACCCATCGACAAGGACAAGGGCGATCTTGGCGTGGCGAAGGCCCATGCCGGCGCGATCACCGTCCACTTCCGATCGGTTTGGAACGACCGCCAGGGCACCCACGCCAAGCCGACGGACAAGACCGCGATCGACGTCGTCCGCATCTCCTGTCCCGAGACCGACGAGTGCTACTACGGGTCAGCGCAACGGTGTGCTCGACGCCGCCACGTTCCGAGACCTTGCCGTCCTCGCGCAACGGCGCCCGTGACAGGTCAGGGCCGGGGCATCGCCGCCGCGTCGGCGTGGTCGACCAGCTCGCGACCCTCGCGCCGGATGCGTTCGGAGCCCCAGGTGCCGAGCGGGGCGAGCGCGTCGTTGAGCGCCCGGCCGTGCTCGGTCAGCGCGTACTCGACGCGGGGTGGCACCTCGGCGTAGACGGTGCGCACCACGAGGTCGTCGGCCTCCATCTCGCGCAGGTGCTGGGTGAGCATCTTCTCGCTCACGCCGGGCAGGCCGCGGCGCAGCTCGGCGAAGCGGCGCACGCCGTGCTCCTCGAGCTCCCAGAGGATGAGGCCCTTCCACTTGCCGCTCACGACGTCGAGCGCGGCGTCGATGCCGCAGACGTAGGGGCCGCGGCGGGTGCTGACGGTCATGGGTGCTCCTCGGCCGGGGTACTTCCCTCGAGGTAAGTACCGCAGTAATTAGTGCGTACTTCTCAGCGTCTCCGTACCCCCAGAGCATGGAGGCACAGCGGCATCACCACAAGGCACGACGCACCAGAGGAGCACCGCGCATGACTGCACAGCACGCACCGGTCACGGTCATCGGCCTCGGCCCGATGGGGCAGGCGATGGTCCGCAGCCTCCTGACCGCCGGCCACCCCGTCACCGTCTGGAACCGCACGACCTCCCGCGCCGACCACGTGGTCGCCGACGGCGCGCTCCTCGCCCCCACGCCGCGTGCGGCGCTGGAGGCGGCGGAGCTCGTCCTGCTCAGCCTCACCGACTACGCGGCGATGGACGCGATCCTCGACGGCGCGACCGACGCGCTCGACGGCCGCACGCTGGTGAACCTGAGCTCGGACACCCCGGAACGCACCCGCGAGGCCGCGGCGTGGGCGTCGGCGCACGGTGCGGCGTTCCTCACCGGGGGAGTGATGAGCCCCGCTCCGACGGTCGGCACCGACGACGCGTACGCGTACTACTCGGGCCCCCGGGACGTGTTCGACCGTCATCGCGAGGTGCTGGCGGAGCTCGCGGCGCCGCGGTACGTCGGCGCGGACCCCGGGCTGGCGCAGCTCATGTACCAGGCGCAGCTCGACGTCTTCCTCACGGCGCTGTCCGCCCTCATGCACGCCACCGCCCTCGTGGGCAGCGCCGGCATCCCGGCACGGGACTTCCTCCCCGAGGCGCTGACGACGCTGACCGACATCCCGGCGATGCTCGCGGCAGGAGAGGGCGGGCGGGAGAGCACCGGTGCGCAGATCGACGCCGGGCGGCACCCGGGCGACCTGAGCACGGCGACCATGATGGGCGCCACCGCCGACCACCTGGTCGCCGCCAGTGCGGCGGCCGGGATCGACGTCGGCCTGCCACGGGCGGTGCAGGAGCACTACCGCCGCGCGATCGACGCGGGGCACGGGGCCGACGGCTGGACCCGCATCGTCGACGGCATCCGGGACCCGCGATGAGCCGCGGGACGGAGCCGGTCGCGCTGCTCGGGCTCGGCGTCATGGGACGCGAGCTCGCCGCGGCGCTGCTGGAGGCCGGTCACGAGGTGACGGTGTGGAACCGGTCGCCCGGCCGGGACACGGAGCTCGTGGGGCGCGGCGCCCGCCGCGCCCCCGACGCCCGGGACGCCGTCCTCGCGGCGCCGACCGTCGTCGTCTGCCTCTACGACCACGCGTCGGTGCACGAGACGCTCGAGCCGCTCGCCGAGCAGCTGCGTGGTCGCGTCGTGGTCAACCTGACCACGACCACCCCGAACGAGGCCCGTGCGGTCGCCTCCTGGGCGTCCGACCACGGGGTGCGCTACCTCGACGGCGCGATCATGGCGACCCCGCCGATGATCGGCCGCCCCGGCGCGGAGATCCTGTACAGCGGCGACGAGGGCGTGTTCCGCGAGACGCGCGGCGTCCTGGACCGCTGGGCGACGAGCACCTTCGAGGGCGCGGACCCAGGGCGGGCGTCGCTGCTGGACCTCGCGATGCTGTCCGGGATGTACACGATGTTCGCGGGGTTCCTGCACGGCGCCGCGATGGTCGGTGCCGACGGTGTGGACGCCACCGGCTTCGCGCGGCGTGCGGCGCCCTTCCTCGCCGCGATGACCGAGGCGTTCGCGCTCGACGCGGCGGTGATCGACGGCGGCGACTACTCCGCGCCCGTGCAGAGCCTGGACTGGTCCGACCTCGGGCACCTGGTGCGCGCGAGCGAGGAGCAGGGCGTGGACCCCGCGCCGATCGCGATGGTGGAGGAGCTGCGCCGGCGCCAGGTCGACGCGGGGCACGGCGCGGAGGACTTCGCGCGCATCTACAAGAGCCTGCGCCGCCGCTGAACCCGCCGGCGACCGGCGCGCGCGTTTGGCACGGAACGCGCCAGCGGGAAGGATGTGCCCGTGACACCTTCCCTGGAGACCCGTGCCTCGCGCCGTGCCGCGAGCAGGAAGGACGCCGGGGCTGGCGAGGAGATCGGCGTCACCGTCCACGACGTCGCCCGCGACCTGCGTCGTGACGTCGCGGCGGTCGAGCTCCCCCTCCCGATCGACGGGGCGCAGGAGGCGGCGGCCTCCCGCGACCGGCTGCTCGCCCAGCTCGACGAGCACCTGCTGCCGCGCCTCAAGGAGCTGTCGTCGCCGGCGGTCGTCGTCGTCGCCGGGTCGACGGGCGCGGGCAAGTCCACGCTGTACAACTCGCTGCTGGGGGAGGCCGTCTCCGAGGCGGGCGTGCTGCGCCCCACGACGCGCGAGCCGGTCCTCGCCCACCACCCCGCGGACACCGACGTCATGTCGGCCGGACCCGTCACGGACCTGTCGCGCGTGGTGCAGCACGAGGGCGTGCCGCGCGGGACGGCCCTGCTGGACGCGCCCGACCTGGACTCGTTCGTGCAGCAGAACCGCTCGACGGCGCAGCAGCTGCTCGAGGCCGCCGACCTGTGGCTCTTCGTCACCACGGCCGCGCGCTACGGCGACGCGCTGCCGTGGCAGGCGCTGGCCCGCGCCACGGAGCGCGGGGCGTCGGTGGCGATGGTGCTCAACCGGGTGCCGAAGGAGACGCTGACCACGGTCCGCGGCGACCTGCTGCAGCGCCTGCGCGAGCACGGCATGACCGACGTCCCGCTGTTCGTCGTCCCCGACGTCGGTCCGCACGAGGGGCTGCTCGACCCGTCCGTCGTGCAGCCGGTGCGGCGCTGGCTCACCATGCTCGCCGGTCCGGACCGCTCGCGCGCCGTCGTCGTGCGCACCCTCAAGGGCGCGCTGGGCGCGCTGCCCGGCTGGGTGACGTCGCTCGCGGACGCGATCGACGCGCAGCAGGAGGCCGTGCAGGTGCTGCGCCGCCGCGTCACGGAGGAGATCCCCGCGGCGGAGCAGCTCGCCCGCGACGCGGTGGCGGCCGGTGTCGTCGCCGGGGCGTCGGTCGAGGCGCGCTGGCGGGAGCTGTCCGGCACCGTCGGCGTCGACCGCGTCAAGGTCCGCGGCGACCGGGCGCGCAGCACGCGCCGCGCGGGCCGCGCCCGCGAGGCCGCGCTCGAGGGCCTCCGGTCCGACGTCGTCGACGCCGCCACGCGCACCCTGGCGGCGTCCGGCGCCCGGGTCGAGGAGCGGCTGCGCGCCGTCCTCGCCGGCCCGGGCGCTCCCGCCGGCGGCGAGGCCGTCGCCCCCGACGGCGCGGACCGCACGGCGGCCCGCGAGGCCGACGTGCCGGGTCGGGTCGCGCAGTGGGCCGACCGGGCCGACGCCGTGGTCTCCGAGCTGGTCGGGGAGCTCACCGGCGACGCCGCGTCGGGCGCCCGGGTCGAGGCCGCCGTCAAGGCGTTCGGGGCGCGCGGGCTCGCCACCCTGTTCCTCGCCTCCGCCGCGGGCAGCGGCGACGCCGACCGCCTGCTGGAGCGCGTCCTGGGGGACCTGGCCGCCCAGCCCGTCGCCACCCTGCGCGACGACCTCGGCGACCGCGCGGCCGCCGTCGTCGACGCCGAGGTGCAGGCCGTGCTGGACGACCTCGGTCCGTCCGAACCCGCCGACGACGCGGCCGCGGGGCTGCGCGTGCGGCTCGCCGAGCTCAGGAGGCTGACATGACCGAGAGCCCGTCCCACGACGCGACGCTGCGCGCCCGCACCGAGGACCTCGCGCAGGCGCTCGAGATCGCCGGGCCGCGGCTGGACGACGCCACGTCGCGGCGCGTGTCCGCCGCGGTCGAGGGCGTGCGGGAGCGGCTCGCGCTCGGCGTCGACCACACGGTCGTGGCGTTCGCCGGAGGCACGGGCTCGGGCAAGTCCAGCCTGTTCAACAAGGTGTCGCGGCTGAGCTTCGCCGACGTGGGCGTGAAGCGGCCGACGACGGCGCGCGTCACGGCGTGCTCCTGGTCGGACGGCGCGGAGGCGCTGCTGGACTGGGTGGGCGTGGACCGCGAGCGGCGCATCACCCAGGGCGGGGAGCTCGACGGCGGGGACGAGGAGAAGCTCGCCGGGCTGGTGCTGCTCGACCTGCCCGACCACGACTCCGTCGAGCCCGCGCACCGCGAGGTCGTGGACCGCGTGCTGCCGCTCGTGGACCTGCTGGTGTGGGTCGTGGACCCGCAGAAGTACGCGGACGACGCGCTGCACTCGGGGTACCTGCGGGACTCCGTGGGCTCCGAGTCGTCGATGGTGGTGCTGCTCAACCAGGTCGACACGGTGCCGGACGCGCAGCGGGAGAACCTGCTGGCCGACCTGGCGCGACTGCTCGAGGACGACGGCCTGACCGGCGTGTACGTGCAGGGGGTGTCCGCGAGGACGGGCGAGGGGATCGACCGCGTCCGGGGCCTGCTGGAGGAGGCGTGCGCGCGGCGGTCGGTCGCGGCGGGTCGCGCGGCCGCCGAGCTGGACGTCGCGGCGCGGCTGCTGCTGGCCCAGACCCCGGCGGAGGTGCCGTGGCAGATGGGCCCCGCCGTCGAGCGCGAGCTGGACGCGCTGGTGGCCGCGACGGGGCTGGCCGCGGTCGCGAGCCAGGTCGGCAACGCGGTGCGCAACGGCTACGGCCGGCCCGAGGTGCCGCCGCCGGACCGGGACGCCGTCGCGCTCTCGCGGGCCCGCTGGCTGACCCGGGCGGGCGCGTCGCTGCGGCCGGGGTGGCAGCGGTCGCTCGCCTCCTCGGTGGCGGGGGCGGACCAGCTGCGCACGTCGGTGGCGGGTGCGCTGCGCGGCGTCGCGCTCGACACGCGGGGCCCGTCGGCGGCCCGCGCGCTGCGCCGCACGGCGTGGGTGCTCGGCGCCGTCGCGGTGGTCGCGGCGGTCGTGGGAGCCCTCGCACTCACGGGCGTGCTCGACCTCGCCTCGCCCTGGCCGGCCGTGGTGCTCGCGGTGGCCGGCGTCCTGGCCGTGGCCGCCGTGGTGGTGGCGTTCGCGGGCACGGCATCGCGGCGCACGCTGGCGCGCAAGCGCGAGCAGGCCGTGGCGTCCGCGGGCCGGGCGGCCCTCGAGCGCGTGCTGGCCGAGGGGCTCGGTGAGCCGACGCAGAAGCTGCTCCACGAGCACCGCCGGGTGCGCGAGCTCGCGCAGGCGGCCACCGAGCTGCCGACGTCGCAGCCGCTCACCGGGTCCCTGAAGCTGCCCACAGGTTCCGAGCTGGCGCCGTCGTCCACAGCCACGCCGAAGGCGGGGGCGCACCGGGCCTCGGGCGACTGATCCTGGGGGCCCGTCGGCGCCTGCCGGCGGCGGACCCAGGAGGAGCGCATGAACGAGGTCAGCATCACGGTGAACGGGTTCGTCGGGACGAAGCCGACGCTGCACCGGTCCGACGGCGGCGTCGAGTGGACCACCTTCCGCGTGGCGAGCACGCGGCGTGTGCGCGACCCGCGCAGCGGTGAGTGGTCCGACGGCCAGACGCTGTGGTTCACGGTGAAGTCCTTCCGCGCCGGGGCCCGCAACGTGGCGGAGTCGCTGGCGCAGGGCGACCCCGTGGTCGTCACGGGCCGGCTGTCCACCGAGGAGTGGACGGACAAGGACGGCAAGGACCGCTGGCAGCTGGTCCTTGACGCGCACGGTGTGGGCCCCGACGTCACCCGCGGGCTGGCGCGGTTCACGCGCGTGGTCGACCGGACGGATCCCGAGGACGTGCCGGAGCCCGATCGGCAGCCCGAGCCGGTGCCGGTCGGCGTGTGAGGCCCGAGGTCGCGTAGGCTGGTGGACCGGCCGCCATGCCGGTCCTCCAGCCTGCCCGCTGGAGCCTCGAACCTCTCGGACCCGATCCCTCGGGTTCGCCGCGCGATCGAACGGTGGAAGCAGAGCCAGTGGCTGAGTTCATCTACTCCATGTACAAGGCGCGCAAGGCGCACGGCGACAAGGTCATCCTCGACGACGTCTCGCTGAACTTCCTGCCCGGCGCCAAGATCGGCGTCGTCGGCCCCAACGGCGCCGGGAAGTCGACGATCCTCAAGATCATGGCGGGCCTCGAGCAGCCGTCGAACGGTGAGGCGCGCCTCTCCCCGGGGTACACGGTCGGCATCCTCATGCAGGAACCGCCGCTCAACGAGGACAAGACCGTGCTCGGGAACGTCGAGGAGGCGGTCGGCCCGCTCAAGGCGAAGATCGACCGGTTCAACGAGATCTCCGCCCTCATGGCGGAGCCCGACGCCGACTTCGACACCCTGCTGGCCGAGATGGGCACGCTCCAGGAGGACATCGACGCCGCCGACGCGTGGGACCTCGACTCCCAGCTCGAGCAGGCGATGGACGCCCTGCGCTGCCCGCCGCCGGACGCCGACGTGAAGGTGCTCTCCGGTGGTGAGCGACGCCGCGTGGCGCTGTGCAAGCTGCTGCTGGAGAAGCCGGACCTGCTGCTGCTCGACGAGCCCACCAACCACCTCGACGCCGAGTCGGTGCTGTGGCTCGAGCAGCACCTGGCCTCCTACCCGGGCGCCGTCCTCGCCGTCACGCACGACCGGTACTTCCTCGACCACGTCGCGGAGTGGATCTGCGAGGTCGACCGCGGCCGCCTCTACCCGTACGAGGGCAACTACTCCACCTACCTGGAGAAGAAGCAGGCCCGCCTCGAGGTGCAGGGCAAGAAGGACGCCAAGCTCGCCAAGCGCCTCAAGGACGAGCTCGACTGGGTGCGCTCCAACGCGAAGGGCCGCCAGACGAAGTCGAAGGCGCGCCTGGCCCGCTACGAGGAGATGGCCGCGGAGGCGGAGCGGACGCGGAAGCTCGACTTCGAGGAGATCCAGATCCCCGCGGGCCCTCGCCTGGGCAGTGTCGTCCTCGAGGCCAGCAACCTGCAGAAGGGCTTCGACGGCCGCCAGCTCATCGACGGCCTGAGCTTCACGCTGCCGCGCAACGGCATCGTCGGCGTCATCGGTCCGAACGGCGTCGGCAAGACCACGCTGTTCAAGACGATCGTCGGCCTGGAGCCGCTCGACGGCGGCGACCTCAAGGTCGGCGAGACCGTCAAGATCTCCTACGTCGACCAGTCGCGCGGCGGCATCGACCCGAAGAAGACGCTGTGGGAGGTCGTCTCCGACGGGCTCGACTTCATCAAGGTCGGCAACGTCGAGATCCCGTCGCGCGCCTACGTGGCGTCGTTCGGCTTCAAGGGGCCGGACCAGCAGAAGCCCGCGGGCGTGCTGTCCGGTGGTGAGCGCAACCGCCTCAACCTGGCGCTGACCCTCAAGCAGGGCGGCAACCTGCTGCTGCTCGACGAGCCCACCAACGACCTCGACGTCGAAACCCTCGGCTCGCTGGAGAACGCGCTGCTCGAGTTCCCGGGCTGCGCCGTCGTGGTCTCCCACGACCGGTGGTTCCTCGACCGCGTCGCGACGCACATCCTCGCGTACGAGGGCACGGAGGAGGACCCGGCGAACTGGTACTGGTTCGAGGGCAACTTCGCCTCGTACGAGGAGAACAAGGTCGAGCGCCTGGGCGCGGACGCCGCGCGCCCGCACCGCGTGACGTACCGCAAGCTCACGCGCGACTGAGCGCGCGGGCTCCGCGCCCGCACGACCAGCGCGACGCCCCCGGCACCC
>NZ_JBHTVC010000005.1:122110-144879 GCF_042793275.1 Isoptericola sp. NPDC056578 | reverse complement strand
GGGTCTCTTACACCCCCCCCACCCCCGCCCCCACCCCCCCCCCCCCTGGGGGTTCCCCCCTTTATCACCCCCCCCCCGGCCCCCAACCGCCTGGTCGGTAGGGGTCAGAGGGTCGCGCGGACCTCGCGGGCGGCGGCGACCAGGTGGGCGAGCGCCGGCTCGACCTCCGCGTACCGGCGGGTCTTCAGCCCGCAGTCGGGGTTGACCCACACCAGCGCCGGGTCGATCGCCTTGACGGCGAGCGTCAGCAGCTCGGTGACCTCGGCAGGCGACGGCACGCGCGGGGAGTGGATGTCGTAGACGCCAGGCCCGATGCCGCGCGAGTACCCGGCGTCGGCGAGCTCGGGCACGATCTCCATCCGCGAGCGGGCCGCCTCCACCGACGTGACGTCGGCGTCGAGGCCGTCGATCGCGCCGATGACCTCGCCGAACTCCGAGTAGCACAGGTGCGTGTGGACCTGCGTCGCCGCCTCGACGCCCGACGTCGCGAGCCGGAACGACCCGACCGACCAGTCGAGGTAGGCGGGCTGGTCGGCGCGGCGCAGCGGCAGCAGCTCGCGCAGCGCGGGCTCGTCCACCTGCACGATGCCGATGCCCGCGGCCTCCAGGTCCGCGATCTCGTCGCGCAGGGCCAGGCCTACCTGGTTCGCGGTGTCGCCGAGCGGCTGGTCGTCGCGCACGAACGACCACGCGAGGATCGTCACCGGGCCGGTGAGCATGCCCTTGACCGGCTTGTCGGTGAGCGACGCCGTGTACGCGGACCACTCGACGGTGATCGGCGCCGGGCGCTGCACGTCCCCCCACAGGATCGGCGGGCGCACGCAGCGCGAGCCGTACGACTGCACCCAGCCGTTCGCCGTCACCGCGAACCCGTCGAGCTGCTCGGCGAAGTACTGCACCATGTCGTTGCGCTCGGGCTCGCCGTGCACCAGCACGTCGAGGCCCAGCTCCTCCTGCAGCGTCACGACGCGCCCGATCTCCTCCCGCATCGCGGCGGAGTAGTCGGCGTCGGCGAGCTCGCCCTTGGTCCACGCGGCGCGGGCCTTGCGGATCTCGGGGGTCTGCGGGAACGAGCCGATCGTCGTCGTGGGCAGCGGGGGCAGGTTCAGCCGCGCCGCCTGGGCGGCGGCGCGCTCCGCGTACGGGCCGCGGGCGAAGTCGGCGTCGGTGAGCGCCGCGGCGCGGTCGCGCACCTCGGGCACGACGACGCCGGCCGCCGTCGCGCGCGAGGCCACGGCCGCGGACGACGCGGCGAGCGCGTCCTCGACGGCCGCGCGACCGTCCGTGAGGGCGCGGGCCAGGGTCGCGACCTCGCCCACCTTCTGGTCGGCGAACGCCAGCCAGTCGCGCAGGCGCGGGTCGAGGGTGGTGCCCGCCGCGTGCTGGTCGTACACCTCGTCCTCGACGTCGTGCGGCACGTGCAGCAGCGACGTCGACGTCCCGACGGCGAGGGCCCCGGCGCCGAGGCCGCGGAGCGCCTCGACGGTGCCGAGCTTGGCGGCCAGGTCGGCCCGCCACACGTTGTGGCCGTCGATCACCCCGGCGACGAGCGTCTTGCCCTCGAGGCCCGGCACCGGCCGGGCGGGCACGGCGCCCTTGACCAGGTCGATCGCGATCGCGTCGACGTCGGTCGCGGCGAGGAGCGCGAGGGCGTCCTCGTGCAGGCCGCCGAACGGCGCCGTCACCAGGATCGCGGGCCGCTCGCCGTCGGCGTCGTCGGTGGCCGTCGCGAGGTCGGTCGCCAGCGCGCGGTAGGCGGACGCGATCGCCGCGTGCAGGCGCTCGGCGGGCACGTCGAGCGAGTCGGTGACGAGCGCGGGCTCGTCGAGCTGCACCCACGGCACCCCGACCGCGGCCAGCGCGCGCAGCAGGTCGGCGTACGCGGCGACGACGTCGTCGAGCCGGTCGAGCGGGTGGAACCCGTCGCCCGCCTCGTCGGCCGCCTTGGACAGGGCGAGGAACGTCACCGGGCCCACGAGCACGGGACGCGTCGTGACGCCGGCCTCCTTGGCCTCGGCGTACTCGCGCACGATGCGGTGGTCCGCGAACGAGACCGGCGTCGTCTCGCTGATCTCGGGGACCAGGTAGTGGTAGTTGGTGTCGAACCACTTGGTCATCTCGAGCGGGGCGTCCTCGCCGCGGCCGCGGGCCACGGTGAAGTAGCCGTCGAGCTCGAGCGAGCCGTCCTCGTCGTCGAGCAGGTCACGGAACCGCTCGGGGACGGCGCCGAGCAGCGCGACGACGTCGAGCACCTGGTCGTAGTAGGAGAACGACCCCGGCACGGAGCCGTCGTCGGGGTTCAGCCCGAGCTCGACGAGGCAGCGGGCGGTCTCACGGCGCAGCGCGCCGGCCGTGACCTCCAGGTCGACGGCGTCGGTGCGCCCGGCCCAGAACGACTCGACGGCCTTCTTGAGCTCGCGGCGACGCCCGATGCGGGGGTAGCCGAGGATCGTGCCGCCGGGAAATGCCGCGGCGGGGGTGGTGCTGGTGGTGGACATGAGCACTCCAGAGTTCGGGCTCCGCTCAGACGGCGGGAGCCTGGGTCGGGATGCTCGGTACCCACGGCCTTCTGGCCAGGTCCGCGCCGTCCGACGTGACGTCGGCCGGCGCCGGTCCGCCGAGGTGGACACCCTCGAGCAGGTCCAGAGCGGGACGGTACTTGTTGAACGTGTACACGTGGATGCCGGGGGCGCCCGCGTCGAGCACGCGCTGGGCGAGCTCGACGGCGCGCGCGGTCCCGTAGGCGTGCTGCGCCTCCGGGTCCCCCGCGGCGTCGAGCGCGTCCAGCAGGTGCCGGGGCGCGCGGACGCCGGTGAGCTCCTCGACGCGACGGAGCCGGCGCGGCTCGGTCGTGGGCAGCTGCCCCGCGAGGATCGGGATCGTCACCCCGGCCGCGCGGGCCTCGGCGACGAAGTCGGTGTAGGAGTCGGCCTCGTAGAACAGCTGCGTGATGGCGAAGCTCGCCCCCGCGTCCTGCTTCTCCTTGAGGCGCCGGACCTCCTGGGCCCGGGTGGTGCCGGCCTGCACGTTGCCGTCGACGAACGTCGCGACGGCGATCGTCATCGGGCGGGCGGCGCCGCGCAGGGCGGCCCCGGGGTCGGTCGCGCAGCGCCGCGCCTCGACCTCGCGCAGCAGGTGCACGAGCTCGATCGAGGACGCGACGCCGTCGGCGGGCGGCTCCCAGTCCGGCTGGTCCTTCGGCGGGTCGCCGCGCAGGGCGAGGAACGCGCGGGTGCCGGCGTCGAGGAAGTCGTCGATGACGGCGGACACGTCCTCGCGGTGCGCGCCCACGCAGGTCAGGTGCGCCACCGGCAGGACGGGCGTGCCTTCGAGCAGGGTCGCGACGACCTGGCGGGCGGTCGCCCGGTCACCGCCGCCCGCGCCGTACGTCACGGACATGAAGTCCGGTCGTGCGGCGACGAGCCGGCGCGCCGTCTCCCAGAACTTGGGCGCGGCGTCCGGCCGGCGCGGCGGCATGAGCTCGAACGAGACCGTCGGGCGTGCCGGCAGCGCCGGGTGAACTGCCGGCTGAGCTGCCGGGGTGGGCGAAAAGGATGCCTCTGCGACCATGCGTCACTCCATCGATCCTGGCGTGAGCACCTTCGTCCTCGGGAGGCTTCCGTCGGAGAACGGGTTGCTGCGGCGTCGTCGAGCCAGGACTCTCGGCCGCTCTGGATGGCTTGTCACGCGATCGTACGCAGCATCCGCGATACGGGCGAGGATGAGACCGCCTGCTGAGACGATCGCGGATGCCGGGCGGGCGGGAACGCCCTGCTCAGGGCACCAGCACGACCTTGCCGCCGGCTTGGCCGCTCTCGACCAGGGCGTGCGCACGGGGCGCGTCGGCCAGCGGGAGCACCGCGCCGACGGTGGTCACGAGGTCGCCGCGGGCGAGGGCGTCGACGGCCTCGGCGAGCTCGCCGGCGTCGCGCTCGGACCGCCAGCTGGCCTCGACGCCGAGGTCTGCCGCGGCGTCGTCGGCGATGGTGACGATGCGCTCGGTGCCGCCGCGCAGGGTGATCGAGTCGGGCAGCACGCCCGCGCCGGTGGTGTCGAGGACGGCGTCCACGCCGTCGGGGGCGAGGGCGCGGACCCGCTCCACGAGCCCTGCGCCGTAGGTGGTGGGTGTCGCGCCGAGGGCGGCGACGCGCTCCTGGTTCCGCGGCGACGCCGTACCGATCACGCGGGCGCCGCGGCGCACGGCGAGCTGGACGGCCAGCTCGCCCACCGACCCCGAGGCGCCGTGCACGAGCAGCGTCTCGCCGGGCCGGACGTCGAGGAGGCGCAGCACGCGGGTCGCGGTCTCGGCGGCGACGGGGAGCGTGACGGCGTCGGTCGCGGCGAGCCCGGCGGGCACGCGGGCGAAGACCGACGTCCGGGCGAGCTCGGCGTACCCGCCGCCGACGGCGAAGCCCACGACGCGGTCGCCGGGCGCGACGCCGGCCACGCCGTCCCCGACCTGGTCGACGACCCCCGCCACCTCCAGGCCCGGCACGACGGGCGACGTCGGCGGCGGGCCGCCGGTCGTGCCGGCGCGGGACTTCACGTCCCAGCCGTTGACGGCCGCGGCCTCGACGCGCACGCGCACCTGGCCGGGCCCGGCCTGAGGGTCGGGGGCGTCGGCGAGATGCAGCACCTCGGGGCCGCCGTGGGACTCGAACACGATCGCGCGCACGCGCCCATCCTGGCCCGGCCGGCGCCGTCGCGCGCGCCGCTCAGCAGCAGCGCGAGCCGGGGTTGCGGTCCTGCTCCGCGTAGTGCTCCCGCCAGAACTCGCGCTCGCCCATCGGCGCGCGGCCGGGGTGGGCCGACCGCTCGTGCGCGACGTACGTCGCGTAGGCGTCGTCGCCCATCACCTGGCGCACGTACCAGCGCAGGCTCGCCCACCCCGCCGACGTCGCCCGGGCCAGCGCCCGGGCGACGTCGTGCACCCTGCCGGTGCGGGGCTCAGTGGTGCCCGGCACCGCTGGACTCCCGCAGGCCGGCGTCGGCCCACTCCTTCTCGATCCGCTTCTCGGTCGACGAGGCGAACAGGCCGGCCGGGGCGAACCGGCGCGACGCGACGGGCGCGTCCTCGTGGTTCTCGCCGCCGCCGGTGCGGAACGCCTTGATCGTCACGACCAGCGACGCGAGGATCACGACGATCGACAGCACCACGAACACGATCGACAGGGTGCCCTGCACGAAGGTGTTGCGGACCACGGCCTCCATGGCCGCGACGTCGGGCGCGGTGCCGAACGACGTCTCGCCGGCGGCGAGCGCGTCCTTGAACGCCCGGTGCTGCGCCCAGTACCCCACCGCGGGCACGTCCGAGAAGATCTTCTCGAACGACGCCCAGATGGTGATCAGCGCGGTGAAGGCCAGCGGCAGGGCCACGATCCACAGCCACCGCCAGTACGCGCGGCCCCGCTTCGCGACGATGGCGAGCACGACGGCGAGCGCGATCGCGGCCAGCAGCTGGTTCGCGATGCCGAACAGCGGGAAGAACGTGTTGATGCCGCCGAGCGGGTCGGTGACGCCCAGATACAGGATCGTGCCCCAGCCCGCGACCATGATCGCGGTGCAGACCCACACCCCGGGTCGCCAGCTCATGTCCTTGAACCGCGGTGCCACGTTGCCGATGGTGTCCTGCAGCATGAAGCGGGCCACGCGGGTACCGGCGTCGACCGCGGTGAGGATGAACAGCGCCTCGAACATGATCGCGAAGTGGTACCAGAAGCCCATCATCGCGGTGCCGCCCACCAGCTGGTGCATGATGTGCGCCAGCCCGAGCGCGAGCGTCGGGGCGCCGCCGGTGCGGGACACGATCGACGGCTCGCCCACCTGGGTCGCCAGGGTGCTGAGCATGTCGGGCGTGAGGTTGACGCCGGAGAGGCCGAGCGAGTTCACGAACGCGACCGCGCCCTCGATGGTGCCGCCGGTGGCGGCCGCCGAGGAGTTCATCGCGAAGTACACGCCGCGGTCGATCGAGATCGCGGCGACCAGCGCCATGATCGCGACGAACGACTCCATGAGCATGCCGCCGTAGCCGATGAAGCGCGTCTGGCGCTCCTTCTCCACGAGCTTCGGCGTCGTGCCCGACGAGATGAGCGCGTGGAACCCGGACAGGGCGCCGCACGCGATCGTCACGAAGAGGAATGGCCAGAGGTTGCCGGACACCACCGGGCCGGTCTCGCCGCTCGCGAACTCGCTGATCGCGGGCACGTTGATCTCGGGCCGCACGATGACGACGGCGCCGGCGAGCACCACGATGACGCCCACCTTCATGAAGGTGGACAGGTAGTCGCGCGGGGCGAGCAGCAGCCATACGGGCAGGACGGCGGCCACGAAGCCGTAGACGATGACGCCGACGGCGATGGTGGTGCGGTCGAGGTGGAAGAACTCCGCGCCCCACGCGGTGTCGGCCACCATGCCGCCGCCGACGATCGCGGCGAGCAGCAGGACGAAGCCGATGAGGGAGACCTCGGTGATCTTGCCCGGGCGCAGGTACCGCAGGTAGACGCCCATGAAGAGGGCGATCGGGATCGTCATGGAGACGCTGAACACGCCCCACGGGCTCTCGCCGAGGGCGTTGACGACCACGAGGGCGAGGATCGCCACGATGATGATCATGATCAGCAGGGACGCGACGATCGCGGCCACGCCGCCGATGCGGCCCAGCTCCTCGCGCGCCATCTGGCCGATGGTGCGGCCGCCGCGGCGCATGGAGAAGAACAGCACCGTGTAGTCCTGCACGGCGCCCGCGAGCACCACGCCGACGATGATCCAGATGGTGCCCGGCAGATACCCCATCTGCGCGGCGAGCACCGGGCCCACCAGCGGGCCGGCGCCGGCGATGGCGGCGAAGTGGTGGCCGAACAGCACGCGGCGGTCGGTGGGGACGAAGTCCTTGCCGTCCTCGCGCGTCTCGGCGGGGGTGGCGCGGCGGTCGTCGGGGCGGGTGATGTACCGCTCGATGACCTTCGAGTAGAAGCGATACCCGATGAGGTACGTGCACACCGACGCGAAGACGAACCAGATGGCGTTGATGGTCTCGCCGCGCACCAGCGCGATCATGACCCACGCGACGCCACCGAGCAGCGCGATCGCCGCCCAGAGCGCGATCTTCGCGGGTGTCCAGCGGGGCTTCAGGTCCTCGGCGGGAACCGCCGTCGGGGGGAGCGCGGGGTCGGGGACGATCTCGTCCGTCGCCGTGGTGGCTCCGGGATCTGCTGACAAGGTGAGCCTCCAAGGCGTCGCGTCGGCGGGACCCGACACAGGATAGGGGGTGAAGAAAGGGTGACGGAACGCCCGGAGCCTGGACGGTGTGGCGGCGGCCGTGGTAATCCGGCCTGGTCCCGCGGCGGAGCACGCGACGCCGTAGCCTGACGTGCATGGACACCGAAGAGCGCCTCGCCGTCTTCCTCGACTACGAGAACCTGGCGCTCGGCGCCCGCGACCACCTGGGCGGCATGCAGTTCGACTTCAAGCCCATCGCCGACGCGCTCGCCGTCCGCGGCCGCGTGGTGGTGCGGCGCGCGTACGCGGACTGGTCGTACTTCGACGAGGACCGGCGGATGCTGACCCGCCACCAGGTCGAGCTCATCGAGATGACGCAGCGGATGGGCGCGTCCCGCAAGAACGCCGCCGACATCAAGATGGTGGTCGACGCGATCGAGATGGCGTTCGAGCGCGAGTACATCACCACGTTCGTCATGTGCACGGGCGACTCCGACTTCTCCCCCCTCGTCCACAAGCTGCGCGAGCTCGACAAGAAGGTCATCGGCGTCGGGGTGGAGAACTCCACCTCCCGCCTGCTGCCGCCGGCGTGCGACGAGTTCCTCTTCTACGACCGGCTCGAGGGCGTCGACGTGCCCGACGAGTCCGAGGCGCCCGCCCCGAAGCGTTCCGGCCGGGGCGCCGGCAAGGGTTCCGCGCGGTCCGGTGGCGGCCGTGGCGGCCGCGCGAAGGCCCCGGCCCCCGCGGAGGCGCCGGTCGAGACCCCTGACGAGACCCCGTCGGAGGCGCCCGCCGAGACCGCGAGCGCGGCGTCGGGCACGACGACGCGCGGCCGCCGCAAGAAGGCGCCGACGGCGGAGGCCCCCGTCGTCGAGCCGGTCGTGGAGCCGGCCGCCGAGCGCGAGGCCGACGTCGAGCAGGAGGACGCCGCGGCCTCCGCGGGCGAGGACGCGCCGATGGAGGTCAGGGTGGCGCAGACGCTCGCCGACCTGCTGGCCTCGACGAGCGGCTCGGTCACGGCGTCGATGCTCAAGCGCACCCTGGTGCGCAAGGACCCCACGTTCAGCGAGTCCGACTACGGCTTCCGCACCTTCGGGGAGTTCCTGCGCTTCCTGGCGGACCGCGACTTCGTCGTGCTGTCCGCGGGCCCGTCGACCGGTGACCCGGAGGTGGCGCTGCCGGAGCAGCAGGACACCGAGGGCGCGTTCGACCTGCTGCGCCAGGTGGTGCGCGACGCGGGCGGCAGCGCGCCGTTGTCCGGGCTGAAGAACGAGGTGCGCAAGCGCCGCCCCGACTTCTCGGAGAAGGCGCTCGGCTACCGCGGGTTCCTGCAGTTCGCGAAGGGTGCTGCTGCCGCCGGCGCCGTCGCCCTCGCGTGGGACGACGACGCCGACGACTACCTGCTGACCGCGAGCTGATCGCCCGCGTGGGTCGGGCTCAGCGCCCGACGAACGCGAGCAGCGCGGCGTTGACCTCGTCCGCGTGCGTCCACAGCAGGCCGTGCGGCGCGCCCTCGACCTCGACGTACTCGGCGTCGGGCACGGCGGCGTGGAAGCGCCGGCCCGAGGCGTCGATCGGCAGGATGTTGTCCTTCGTGCCGTGCAGGATCAGCGTCGGCTTGCCCGCGTCGCGCACGGCCTCGACGTCGGGCCGGAAGTCCTCGATCCAGGTGGGGACGACGGCGTAGGCGGCGACGGGGGCCGAGCCCACCGCGGTGATCCAGTTGGCGCGCACGACCTCCTCGGAGATCCGCGTGCCGAGGTTCTCGTCGAGGTTGTAGAAGTCCTTGTAGAACTGCGTGAACCAGGCGTAGCGGTCGCCGCGGGCGGCGTCCACGATGCCGTCGAACACGGACTGCGGCACGCCCTCGGGGTTGTCGTCGCGCTGCACCAGGAACGGCTCGAGCGACGCGAGGAACGCGAGCTTGGCGACCCGCTCGTGCCCGTGGTTGCGGACGTACCGGGCGAGCTCGCCGGTGCCCATGGAGAAGCCCACGAGCACGACGTCCCGCAGGTCGAGCGTGGTCAGGACGGTGTCGAGGTCCTTCGCGAACGTGTCGTAGTCGTACCCGGAGCCGACCTTGCTCGACGCGCCGAAGCCGCGGCGGTCGTAGGTGATGACGCGGTACCCGGCGGCGAGGAGCTCGCGGGTCTGGAGCTCCCAGCTGTGCCCGTCGAGCGGGTACCCGTGCACGAGGACGACCGGCTGACCGGAGCCCTGGTCCTCGTAGTAGAGCTCGACGGCCGTGCTGTTCTCCTGCCCGACGGTGATGTAGCCCATGGTGCGCCCCTTCGAAGGAGGGGGAGAACGGTCGTTCTCCCGTTGTTCGCTACAGTAGAGAACGATGGTTCTCCCCGCAAGGGGAGGGCGGCGACGAGAGGGTGAACGATGCTCGACGAGAAGGCGGCGCGCGACGCGGTGGTCGTGGCCGCCGACCGGCTGTTCTACGCGCGCGGCGTCCAGGCCGTGGGCATGGACGCCGTGCGCGCCGAGGCCGGGGTGTCCCTCAAGCGGATCTACGGGCTCTTCCAGTCCAAGGAGGACCTGGTGGTCGCGGTGCTCGCCCTGCGCACCCGGCAGTGGACGCAGGGGGTGGAGCGCGCGGCCGCGACGGCCACCACGCCGCGCGACCGGATCCTCAGCGTCTTCGACTTCCTCGACGCCTGGTTCCGGGAGGACGGGTTCCGCGGGTGCGCGTTCATCAACTCCTTCGGCGAGCTCGGCGCCACCTCGCCCCGGATCGCGGAGGCCGTGCGGGGGCACAAGGAGGCGTTCCGGGAGCACGTCCTCGCCCTCGTCCGCGAGGCCGGGCTGCCCGACGCCGTCGCGCTGCAGGTCGTGCTGCTCGCCGAGGGCGCGCAGACCACCGCCGCGATCACCCACGACGTCGGCGTCGCCCGCGAGGCACGCCGCGCCGCCGAGTCGCTGCTCGCCGCGGAGACGGCGCGAACGCCCTGATCACACGCCCGCGAGGGCGGCCTCGGCGGGCCAGGGCGGAGCAGGGGGCACAATGGTGCGGTGACCTATCGGTTCCTGCGCCTCGTCCTGTCGCTCCTGGTGTACGTGCTCCTGCGCCCCCAGGTGACGGGACTGCACAACATCCCGCGGCGCGGTCCGGTGATCCTCGCGAGCAACCACCTGTCGTTCATCGACTCGATCATCATCCCGCTCGTCGTGCCCCGGCACGTCACCTTCATCGCCAAGGCGGAGTACTGGACGGGTCGAGGTCTCAAGGGCCGCGTCTCCCGCTGGTTCTTCACCACGATGGGCCACATCCCCGTCGACCGCGAGGACCCGCGCGCCGGCCAGCGGTCGCTCGACGACGCGCTCGTCGTGCTCAAGCGCGGCGGCGCCTTCGGCATCTACCCCGAGGGCACCCGCTCCCGCGACGGCAAGCTGCACCAGGGGCACACCGGCGTCGCCTGGCTGGCGCTCGCCGGCTCGGCGCCCGTCGTCCCGGTGGCCCTGCGCGGCACCGACAAGGTGCAGCCCGTCGGCAAGCGGCTCCCGCGGCCGACCCGCGGCATCCAGGTGCACTTCGGCGCCCCGATCGACCCGTCGCGCCAGCTCACGGCCGGCGCCCGCCCGGCCCAGGTGCGTCGTGAGCTGACCGACCACGTGATGTCGTCCATCCACAAGATGAGCGGCCAGGAGCTCGCCGCGTGACCCACCCCTCGCCCCCGTCTCGATCGAAGGGCGAGGAGGTGCAGCGCCTCTTCGACACGGTCCCCGGCTACTACGACCGGATGAACCGCCTCATGACGATGGGGCGGCACGCCGCCTGGTGCCGCGACGTCGCGCGCCGGGCGCAGGTCCCCGCGGGCGGGTCGCTGCTCGACATCGCCACCGGCACCGGCGTCATCGCCCTCGAGGCGGCCCGCCAGTACCCGGGAGCCGCCGTCCACGGCGTCGACTTCTCCGAGGGGATGCTGGAGGGCGCGCGCGCCAAGCCAGGCGCCGACGCCGTGACCTGGCAGTTCGCCGACGCCAACGCCCTGCCCTACGACGACGCGTCGTTCGACGCGGTCACCCACGGCTACCTGCTGCGCAACGTCGAGGACGCCGAGCGCGTGCTCGCCGAGCAGCTGCGCGTGCTGAGGCCCGGCGGCCGTCTCGTGCTGCTGGAGACCTGCCCGCCGCGCGGTCTGCTGCGCGTGCCCGTCACGCTGGGCGTCAAGGTCGTCGTGCCGCTGCTGGGGCAGCTCGTGGCCCGCGACAAGAAGTCGTACACCTACCTCGAGGAGAGCACCCTCGGGTTCATGTCCCCCGAGCAGGTCGCGTCGATCCTGTGGCGGCTCGGCTTCGATGACGTCACCTGGCGCCGCCGGTTCCTCGGCACCCACATGATCGTGAGCGCCCGCAAGCCGTAGCGACGTCGCGCGGTAGCGTCGAAGGATGCGCTCCGCGCCCGACGGTGACGCCCGTCGCTCAGCACGACCGGCTGGAGGCCGGGCGGTGCGCGGTGCGCTCACCGGGACGATCGCACTCGCAGCGCTCGCCGACGCCGTCTGCGTGCTGGGGCTCGCGGTGGTCGGCGTCGCGGGTCCTGCTCCCTTCGCAGATCCCGTGGGCTCGCTGTCCGCGACATGGCCGTTCCTCGTCGCCGCGGCAGTCGGATGGTGCGCGTCTCGCGCCTGGCGGTCCCCGTGGCGCCTCTGGCCGACGGGCGTCGTGGTGTGGGGGTGCACCTGGGCGCTCGGCGTCGTCCTTCGCGTCCTCGCCGAACGCGGCGTGTTCCCCACGTTCCAGATCGTGTCGTTCGGGTTCCTCGCCGTGACGATGCTCGGTTGGCGCGGCGTCGTCGCCATCGTCCGGATCCTGCGCCCCAGCCGTCCGCGGGTCATCGTCCTGATGGACGATGACGACGGACCGACCCGCTGAGCCACGAGCACGGGACGCCGGCCTCGTGGTGCCTGCCGTGCGAGCGTGGCAGGTGCGTCGTGCCTTCGGCGTCGTCGAGGCCGCTCTCTGCCGTGACCTGGCCGGTCGTCGTGGGTCCCCCAGCCGGGGGAGGCGCAGGGCTGGGCCGGTGGGCAGACTGGCGGGCATGACGGCGAGGACGACGGCGGGCAGCGGGCGGAGCACGCTGCGCTGGGCGCTGTCGCCGCTGACCAGCGCGTCGACCGTCCGGGCGGGTGTGTACCTCGTCATCGGCGGCGTGCTGGCGGGAGCCTACTTCGCGCTCGCGGCCGGGTTCGTGCAGATGTTCGCCGACCCGTCGACCCCGCGGGTCGCGGTCGGGGTGCTGGCGCTGCTGACGGCGGTCATCGTGGGGGCGCCGCCGTTCCTCGCGCCCGTGCGGGCGCTGGAGGTCGCCGCCGTGCGGACGTTCCTCGACGTCGACGCCCGCACCCTGCCAGATCCCGTCGGTGCGCCCACCGTCGCGACCCGCTGGCGCGGGGCCGCCTGGTTCGCGCTGCACCTCGTGCTCGGCGCCCTGGTCACGGTGGGGCTGCTGGTCGCGGTGCCGCTCGCCACGCAGCTGGTGCTGTCCGCGTTCGGCGTCGACCGGGCGTTCCTCGTGCAGATGGGCCCGACGTTCGCCGCCAACCCCGTCGGGTGGCTGGCGCTCGGCGTGCTGGCGCTGGTCGCGCTGCCGTACGGCACGGCGCTCGCACGACGCCTGCTGCGGCAGTCGGCCGAGCCGCTGCTCGGTCCGGACCAGACGGCGCGGATCGCGGAGCTCGAGGCGCGGGCGGACCGGCTCGCCGAGCGCGGCCGCCTCGCCCGCGAGCTGCACGACTCCGTGGGGCACGCGCTGACGGTCACCACGCTCCAGGCAGCGGCTGCCGCGCGCCAGGTCGAGACGGACCCGGACGCCGCCCGGCGGTCGCTCGCCGCCATCGAGGAGGCGGGCCGGAGCGCGATGGCGGACCTCGACCACGTGCTCGGGCTGCTGCGCGGCGGCGAGGCGGCCGCGGGAACTCACCGCGCGCCCGCCCGGTCGCTGGAGGACCTGCCCGTGCTCGTCGCCGACGCCCGGCACGCCGGGACCGACGTCCGCCTCGACCTGGACGCCGGTACCGCCGGCTCGCTGCCGCGCGCGACGTCGCACGAGGCGTACCGCGTGGTGCAGGAGGCGCTGACCAACGCCGTCCGGCACGCCCCGGGCCGGCCCGTGACGGTGCGGGTGTCCGTCGTCGACGGTGCCCTCGATGTCGAGGTGGCGAACCCGCTGCCCGCCACGCCGTCGCCGGCCACGCCGTCGCCCGGCGGCGGCCGCGGGCTGCACGGGATGGCCGAGCGGGTCCGCCTGCTGCGCGGCGAGCTCGAGGCCGGGCCGCGCGACGGCTCCTGGGTGGTGCGGGCGCGATTTCCCGTCGACCGGGAACGCGGTGCCTCGGCATGATCGCGCGATGGACGAGCTCTTCGGTGGGGACTGCGCGGCCTGCGGCCACCCGTGGTCGTGGCACCCGGTCGCCCTCGCCGGCCTGCGCGGATGCGTCCTCTGTGTCGAGGAGGAGGACCACGACCAGCGGGACGACATCTGCGCCCATTGGCCGCCGGACGCCGAGCTTCCCGCCGCCGAGGTCGTCCGCGCCACGGTGCGCCGCGGACGCTGGGGGTGGGGCCGACTGACGTTCGTCCTGCCCGACGGCAGTACCTGGGCGGTCCCGCGCCGTGGACACTGGACGGTGCCCGACGACGTCGCACGGGTCGAGCACGAGCTGGTGACCACGACCCTCGGCGCGTTCTGGGAGCGGCACTACCTCGGGTTCCGCTGAGCCGTGCGCCACGCCGCCCGCGCCGGCGCCGGTCCGTGTCCGCCGGCGATGCGGCAGGATCGACGGCGTGACCGTGCCTACCGACACCGCCGTCGTCCGTGTCGTCCTCGTCGACGACGAGCCGCTGGTGCGCGCGGGCCTGCGCGTCATCCTCGACACGGAGCCGGACCTGGAGGTCGTGGGGGAGGCGGGCGACGGGTCCGAGGTGCCGCAGGTGGTGGCACAGGCCCGGCCGGACGTGGTGCTCATGGACGTGCGCATGCCGCGGGTGGACGGGATCGCGGCCACGCGGGCGGTGGTGGGGGCGGGCCGACCGGGCGAGCGCGCGCCGCGCGTGCTGGTGCTGACCACGTTCGAGAACGACGACCACGTGCTCGACGCCCTGCACGCGGGCGCGCAGGGGTTCCTGCTGAAGCGGGCCCGTCCCGACGACGTGGTGCACGCGGTGCGGCTGGTGGCGCGCGGCGACTCCCTCCTGTTCCCGGACGCCGTCCGGCGCCTGGTCGCCGCGCACGGCCCGGGCGGCTCGGCCGGGGACGCCCTCCGGTCGGCCGGCCTCACCGAGCGCGAGGCGGAGGTGCTGCGGCTCGTCGCCGCCGGCCTGTCGAACGCGGAGATCGCGGGCGAGCTGTACCTCGGCGTCGAGACGGTGCGCACGCACGTCGGCAACGTCCTCGCGAAGCTGCAGGTGCGCGACCGCACGCAGGCGGTCGTGCGGGCCTACGAGTCCGGGTTCGTGCCGGTCGGTCGGGACTGAGCCCGCCGCCGCCACCGGTGGAGCGCCGCCGCGGCGAGGAGAGCGCCCGCCGCGGCCCCGATCGTGTTCGACAGCCAGTCGTTCGTGTCGCAGGACCGGCCGATCGCGGGCACCAGCGCCTGGACCGCCTCGATCGCCGCGGAGGTGGCCGACCCCGCGAGCAGCGCGAGCACCGGCCGGCGGAGCGCCACGGCCGCCAGGTAGACCGGCGGCACGAACAGGACGACGTTCGCCAGCAGCTCGACCCGGCCCGGCGTGGGCAGCGCCCAGCCCACGGCGCACCGCTCGAACAGCTCCCGGTCCACGGGCACCAGCGTCAGCAGCGCGACCGGGACGAGCGACAGCGCGGCCAGGACGGCGGCCGCCCGCGGCCGGTCCGCGAGCCACGGCCCGGCGAGCCATCCCACGGCCGCCAGGGCGACCAGCGCGACGGGGGACAGCCACGGGTGGGCGACGAGGACGGTCGAGATCACGGGCCCCAGTATCCCGGCGCTCGCGGCTCGCCGGCGTTCTCGATCAGCCCGGCGGTTGCGTCGTCGCTCGCCTCGCAGACGAGGTCGGCGTCGTCCATCCCGGCCGCGCCGCGAGGCGGCGGACCCGCAGCACCGCGACGACGACGGCGACGAGCGATCCGACGCCGGGCAGCACGGCGGCCATGACGACGACCGTGATGCGTTGCAGCCGGCTGAGGTGACGGTCCGTCGTCGTCGACAGGGCACAGGCGAGTCCGAGACCCCAGACGGCGAGGAGCAGACCTTCGACGGTGTTGACGGACATCATCGGAGGACCTCGGCCAGTCGGGCGCCGAGCGCCGTGCCGTCGGCGCCGTGCACCAGCGGCGCACCGGGGGCCGGTCGGTCGCCGGCGGCGCGCGGGCGGGCACCGTCGACCTGCCGGATGGCGATGGCGACGACCCGCCCCGGCCAGCGCGCGGACGCGCGCACGTACACGTCCTCGTCGAGCTGCCCGGCGTCGCCGACCAGCAGCCACCGCACCCGGGGGAACGCGACCATGAGCCGGTCGAGGCTGTCGCCCTTGTGCTGCGGGCCGCTGCGGAACCAGCCGGTCTGCGTCGGCCCCCAGTCGGTGAGCAGCAGCGGGCCGGGCGGGAAGCCGTGTCGGTCGAGGAAGCGGGCCAGCGTGCCGGCGGTGTTCCACGCGCCGTTGGACAGGTAGACGAACGGCGCGTCGGGGTGCTCGGCGGCGAGCCGCCGGTACAGCTCCGGCATCCCGGGGACGGGACGACGGGCGCTCGCGCGGGTGACGAACGTGTTCCACGCCGCGACGAACGGCCGCGGGACGGCCGTGACCATCGTCGTGTCGTCGATGTCGCTCACGACGCCGAACGTCGCGTCGTCGCCGACCACGACGACGGGCGCGGTGACCGGGGCGTCGACGTCGGCCCCGGTGCGCAGGGCGGTCAGGGTCGCGTCGTGCCGGCCGGGCGGCAGGGGGGCGTCGTCGGGCAGCGCCACCTCGACGTCGACGTACCCGGCGCGGTCGGCCACGACGTCGACGACGGTGCCGCCCACGGCGACACGCACCGGCTCGCCGGGCGCCGGCAGCGTGAGGTAGCTCCGCAGCGGGCGCCGGTCCGCGTGCTGGACCGGGGAGAGCGGACCCCGCACGCGCGACGGCGGCACCAGCAGCACTCGCGCCAGCACCCGCACGCCGCGCGGCGTGCCGTAGCCCGTGGACGCGAGCACGCGCGGCACCCAGCCGCGGCGGCGCAGGAACGCCCCCGCCACGGCGCACCACCAGTCCTCGACCACCGCCGCGACGTGCGGTCGCTGCGTGGGTCTCGCGTCGGAGTGCTGCGTGGCGGGGGCGTGCGGGCCGGGCATGTCCCGATCGTCCCTGCTCCGGGCCGGTCGCGCCCGTCGTCGCGTGTTCAGACCACGACCAGCGCCGCGATCCGCCACAGCCCGTTGAGCGTGGACCCCACGATGTCGAGGTCCGCGCCGCGGCCCGACGCTCCGCCGTCCAGCTCGAACGAGAACCAGACGAACGACCGGCTCGGCAGGCTGGTGTCGCCGGAGGCGCCGAGCACCGTGCCGCCCTCGGAGATCGTGGTGATCCCCGCGTCGGTGAGCGAGTCGCCGCTGAGCACCCACACGGTGTGCTTCCCCGCGGGCACGGGGATCCGCAGCGAGCTCGGCTTCACCTTCTGCATCACGATGTCGCGACGTAGGGCGTCGGCGTTGCCGCGGTCGCGGTGGTCCGGCTTGTCGCCGGTCCACCCGTACCCGGCGTCCTCGGAGAACACGTCCTGCGGGGAGAGGCGGGTGTATCCGGCCACGAGCGGGCTGGACGGGGTGCCCGCGTCGAACGCCAGGGCGGCGTCGTCGGCGTGCGGGGTGGTGATGACCTCGACCGCCCGTCCGCGCTCGACCTCCTCGTCGCCGCTGGTCAGGCGCACCTCGACGACGGCGAGGGTGGGCGCGGCCGGGGGAGTGGCGGCCACCGTCACCTCGGCGTCCTGTCCGGCGGGCACCGTGACGGTCGTGTCCGAGGCGGTCCAGCCGTCGGGGACGACCAGCGACGCCGTGACCTCGCGGTCCGCGGTGCCCGTGTTGCGCACCTGGACGGTGACGTCGTTCGGGCGGCCCGTCCACCACACCGGCTCCGCGATGGCCCGCAGCGCGAGCAGCGACGGCTCCGGCGCGTCGGCGTCCGCGATCGTGAGCGCGGTGAGGCGCCACGGCCCGCCCTGTCCCGTGAGGGTGAGGTCCGCCGTCCGGCCCTCGGCGCCGCCGTCGAGCGGGACGTCGAGCCACGCGAACGCGCCGGCGTCGAGCTTCTCGCCGGTGGCGACCGTGGTGCCGTCCACGGCGACCCGGGTGGCGGAGGCCGCGGACCCGATGTCGCCGACCAGCAGTCGCGCGGTGTGGGTGCCCGGTGGCACCGCGACCCGGAGCACCCGCGCGGAGCTGTGGAACAGGTGGTCGCGCAGCAGGGGGTCGCCGCCGCGGTCGCGGGCCGAGGGGGCGGAGCCCACCCACCCGAACCCGGCCGCCTCGGACCACGCCGACGCGGGCGTCAGGGCCGTGTACCCCGGCGCCGGCACGCCGCCCGCGGGGCCGCCGTTGAGCGCCAGGTGGCAGCGGGCACCCGCGGGCGCCACGACCAGCGTGGTGCCCCGCCCGTCGAGCCGCTGCAGCGCCGGCGCCACGTCGACGTCGAACCGGACCGCGTCCGCCTCGAGCGGCGGCGTGACCGGCACGTCCACCTCGACGGTCTCCGCGGACGCCGCGCGCCGCGTCGCCGGCTCCGTGGCCCAGCCCGACGGCGCGGTCAGCGTGACCGTCGTGTCGTGCGCCCGTGCGGAGGCGTTGGTGACCGCGACCGGCAGCAGGTTCTGCCGGCCGCCGAGCAGCAGGCGCGACCCGGCCGGCGCCACCTGGAGCCACTCGCGCCGCTCGTCGACCACGCGCCCCTGGTCGAAGAAGAACCCGACCACGACGTCGCGCCACAGCGTGGCGTGCGCGACCTGAGCCGCGAAGCTCGCCGCGACGTCGTCGTGCCGCTGCCCGTCGACCTTCCCGGCCAGCGACCGCCACGCGTCCGCGAACCCGGCGGCGTGCTCCACGCCGGTGAAGTGGGTGTCGTACAGGTGCTGGATGACGGTCTTGCCGGACCGCAGCCGGTGGCCGTACGGCACCCAGTGCATGAAGAGGAGCAGCTCGTCCGGGCACTCCTCGAGGGAGCCGTAGACGTCCGCCCACCCCGGCGGGTAGAGGCCGGTGAACCCGCTCCCGGTGGCCGCGGTGCGGTCGAACCCGGTGCCCTCCGACGTCGTGTGGTGCGACTGGTAAAGGGTGCTCAGGGGGTCCGGGTCGAGGTGCGACCCGCCCGGGTTGGTGAGGTACCCGAGCCCGAGCGGCGACGAGTAGTCCTCGTAGGTCGCGCGCGAGCGCATCAGCACGTCGACCACGGTGGCCGTGACCACGTCGTCGGTGCCGAAGGTCAGGCGCACCCACTCGGTGGCGAGGTCGCGCGGGTCGGCCCCCGGGTCCCAGCACAGCCGCCCGAAGGAGTACGTGTTGGCGGCGCCGAGCTGGTAGCCGGTCCAGTCCCGGTCGTCGCCGAAGCTGCTCACCCCGGCGATGCCGGCGTGCCGCGCCTCGACCGGTCCCGCGGTCACGACGTCCGCCACGGTGGGCCCCGTGCCCGGGCCGCCGGTCCGGAACGAGAGCACCTCCCGCCACATCGGGGCGAGGTAGCAGGCGTGGATCTCGTGGCCCGTGTACTCCTGCGTGAGCTGGAGCTCGAGCATCTGGTGGGTGTCGCGGAGCTCGCCGAACAGCGGGTGCACGGGCTCGCGCACCTGGAAGTCGATCGGCCCGTACTTGGTCTGCACGATGACGTTGTCGTCGAACTCGCCGTCCAGCGGCGCGAACTGCCGGTACTGGTACTCCGCCCAGTCGCCGAAGTCCTCGTGCACGAAGCTGCGCCAGATGACGAGCCCGTCGTGCGGCGCGAGCGCCTCGGCCAGCATGTTCGCGCCCTCGGCGTGGGTGCGCCCGTAGTCCAGCGGGCCGGGGCGTCCCTCCGAGTTCGCCTTGACCAGGAACCCGCCGAAGCCGGGCAGGGCCGCCACGATCTCGGCGCACTTGTCCCGCCACCAGGCCCGGACGCGAGCGTCGGCCGGGTCGGCGGTGGTGATCGGGTCGGCGTCGTCCGCCGTGAGGAGCATCGGGCCGGCGTAGTTCACCGACACCCACAGCGAGATCCCCCACGACGCGAACAGCTCCGCCAGGGGCGCGAGCCGGGGCAGCATGTCGCTCGTGATAAAGCCGACGTTGGCGTTGACGTTGTTGACCACCGAGGCGTTGACGCCGACCGACGCCATGGCCCGCGCGTAGTCGACCACCCGGTCGGAGACCTCCGGCAGGGCGTCCCAGTCGAAGATCGACGTGCCGGCGTACCCGCGCTCGATGGACCCGTCGAGGTTGTCCCAGTGGTTCATCATGCGCAGCGGGGTGCGCGGGGACTCGTCGGCGGACAGCCTCGCCAGCGGCGTCTCGAGCTGCAGCAGCCGGACCAGGTGGAA
Source organism: Isoptericola sp. NPDC056578 (assembly GCF_042793275.1). Taxonomy (NCBI): domain Bacteria; kingdom Bacillati; phylum Actinomycetota; class Actinomycetes; order Micrococcales; family Promicromonosporaceae; genus Isoptericola; species Isoptericola sp. NPDC056578. Next base: position 125,126 of record NZ_JBHTVC010000005.1, on the reverse strand, counting down.
CGCCCCGGCGAGGACGCCGCGATCGGTGTTGCCCGCGACCACCACGCGCCGTCCGCCGCCCGCAAGCCCCGTCGTCGTGATGACGAAGCCCTGGTCGCCGACCTTCTTCAGGCGCCCCCGGCCCACGCTGGTGCGCACGACCGACGACCCCTCGAGCGTGCCGAGGACGACGGCGGCGCGGGCGGCGCCCGTCGTCGCGGGCGCCGTCCCGATGAGGCCCTCGATCGCGCGCCGCACCTCCGCCTCGGCGTTCGCCAGCACCGCGCCCGCACCCTGCCGGGCCACGCTGGTGAGCGCGGCCCGGTACTCGCGCAGGCGGCCGGGGTCGGCCGTGAGGTGGTAGCGGAGCCACAGGTCGTAGCCGTCCTCGTCCGCGAGCCCCGCCGGGGCGGCGAGCGCGGTGGCGGCGCCCCAGGGCGCCATCGTCGCGGCGAACGCGAGGGCGGACGCCTGCAGCACGGAGCGTCGGGAGACCTCGCGCTCCCGCGCGCTCCCGTGGCCGCTCACCGGTAGAACCGCACGTAGTCGAACTCCGCGGTCAGGCCCTTGCCGGCGAGGGAGACGAGGCCGATCCGCGGCTCCTGCCCGGCGGGCAGGTGCCAGACCCCGCCCCACACGTAGTGCTGGCCGTCGCGGCTCGTCGCCGCCCGGAACAGGTGCTCGCCGGTCTTCGGGTCCACCGTGTGCCGCAGGCGGAGCCACATGGTGTCGGCCGACGGGCCGATCTGCATCTCCGGCCAGCTGTCGCGGTCGCGGCCGATCCACAGGAACACCTGCCGCGACGGGCCGGTGCGCGTGGGTGCCAGGTGGATGGAGTCCGCCGGGCTCTGGAACGCGATGAGGCCGGCCTGGCTGCGGCCGTCGGGGGCGTCGGTGATCGGCAGGTGCAGCTTGGTCTCCGCCGTGTACGTGCCGGTCGGGGCGTCGCGCAGCAGCGCCGACGCCATCGTGCCCTTGCCGGAGAAGTCCGCGTCCTGCGTGGGCCACACGTACTCGCCGTCCGCGACCTTGCCGTCGGCCGGGCCGAACCACGACCAGCCGTCGAGGTCGTCGTCGTCGAACTCCTCGCCGTACTCCGTGAGCTCCGGCCCGACCTCCGGGTCGGCCACCTTCTCGGTCACCGGCGTGTAGAGCGTGGTGACGCCCACGTTGTCGGCCTCGCCGGAGCCCCGCGTGGACGCGGCGCCGCCGCGGTCCCACGAGCGCGGCACGTCGACCGACAGCTCGGCCAGCGGGATGCCGAGCAGGTCCGCGCTGATCTCCACGTCGGCCCTGCCGTCGCGGACCTGCGCGGTGAGGGAGTGCCAGGTGCTCAGGTCGACGCCGTCGTCCAGGCGCACCGTCCTCTTCTGCACGACGACGCCGTGCCGGGTCAGCTCGACGGACAGCCGGCCGGAGGCGTCGAGCCAGGCGATCGCGTGGTCCCTGGACCCGTCCGACGCGAGCACCAGTCCCACGCGGCCCGCGTCGTCGCGCAGCCGGACGTCGGCCTCGATCCGCACGTCGCCCTTCGGAGCCTTGCGGGGCAGCAGCAGCTGCGGGGCCGCGCCGCGGCTCTGCGGGCGGGCGTACCCGCCGGAGTCGGCGTCGGTGCCCGTGGTCCACCTGCCCGCGCCGACGGCGTCGAAGCCGCGCAGGCCGTCGGAGAAGTCGCTGCCGGCGTCCCACGCGGCCACGGGCGCGGTCTCGACGTCGTCGCTGGTCCACTCTCCGGCGCGCACCGTGGGCCAGCCGTCGATCCAGTCGAGGCGGTCCATGACGGCGGGCCGCCCGCCCCAGCTCGGGTCGGTCTCCGTACGGTCGAAGCCGTTGGTGAGGATCCAGTCCTGGCCGGACTTGTCCACCACGTTGGCCGAGTGCCCCGTGGACACCCACCGGTTGCCGTTGGGAGAGTTGACGATCGTGCCGCCCAGGTGCAGGCCGGTGAGCCCCACGCCCTCGGCGTCGACGAACGGGCCCATCGGGTCCTTGGCCCGGCCCACGAACACCGGGTAGGCGCCGTCGGCCTTCGCGCAGCACCCGAGGCCCGAGTAGAAGAGGTAGTACCAGCCGTCGCGCTTCACGACGTACGGGGCCTCGCCGCGACGGGCGCCGACCACCTGCACCGAGTCGCCCACGACCTCGGTGCCGTCGTCGTTCAGGTGCACGGCCTGGATGCCGCCGTCCTTGAACGAGCCGTAGTAGAGGTACTTCTGCCCGTCGTCGTCGACGAAGACGGCCGGGTCGATCTGGTTGACCACCTTGTCCTGGTAGTCGTAGGGCAGCACCGGGTGGCCGATGTCCGTCCACGGGCCGGCCGGGTCGTCCGCGGTCGCCAGCGCGATCGTGTTCTCGTCGTTGCCCGCCACCGAGTAGTAGAGGTAGTACTTCCCGTCGATGTACCGGACGTCGGGCGCCCAGTAGTACGTGGTGGCGAAGTCGCGCCACTCCGGGTGGTTGTCCGGCCCGAAGACCTCACCCACGTACTCCCAGCTCACCAGGTCCTTCGACCGGGTGATCGGCATGAAGTACTGGTCCTCCCAGGGGCCGCCCTGGTTGTCCTTGCGCATGCTCGTCTGGGTCGCGTACGCGTACCAGTACCCGTCCTTGCCGCGGATGATCGACGGGTCGGAGAACGCGTCCGCCAGGTCGTCCATGACGTGGTTCCGGTAGGTGCCGGGTGCGTCGTCGGGGTCGGCCGAGGCGGTGACGCCCGACGACGCGACGAGACCGACCGACGCGGTCACCGCGACCAGCAGGGCGGCGACCCTCCCGCGGCGAAGCGTGGTAGCTCGTGACATGGGTGGGACAACTCCTTCTGCAGGGCCGGGACGGCTGTGTCCCGGACAGGTGAGGGTGTTGCTTCGCCGCGGCGCGCCGATGCGCCGAGCGGGTGGTGCCGAGCAGGGCCGAGCGGGTGGTGCCGAGCAGGGTGGGGGGGCCCCGGGGGGGCCCCCCCCCGGGGTGGACGGGCGCTGAAGGAGTGCGGGCGCGAACAGAGACCCAGGGGCGGGCGCAGTGGGGCCGGGGGGGTTGA